>NZ_CAKJTP010000104.1:0-3013 GCF_917627335.1 Protofrankia sp. CiT1
CCTAAAAAGAATAATTCGGCAGTTACCAAGGCTTGGACGCTGCGGGCTCCTGCCCGGCCTTTCCCGGGACGGCTACACCAGTGCTGTGGCCAGCACGCTCCAGGCGTGGTCAGTGAGATCGGCGGCGGCAGGATGACCGGTGGCCTGGATCTGCTGACACAGGCTGCGGATGTTGGCGCGGGCGCTACCGGAGTCGAGCAGGGCCGCACATGCGATGGCCTCATGCCCGTGCTCAATGGCCTGATCGATCTCACCGGTATCGACGTGCGCCGTCCCCAGACGGGTCAGGTAGAGGATCCGATCCCGGGGAAAGCCCTCAACCTCCCCTACGGCTCGCCACAGATGGGGAACGGCTTCGGCCGCCTGCCCCGTGGATACCAACGCGTCACCCGCGGAGAACGCGATCGCGTGCGGCTGGATCCAGTAGGCCCACGGCGGATCCTGCTCCGGCCGTGCCTCCTCGATGAGCGCGTACGCCTGGTCGTTCGCGGTCTGCACCGCCTGCCGGTCCCCGAGATCGCCGTAGGAACGAGCGAGCATCGCGGCCAGGACCGCCCGCTCGGTCGCGCTCATTGCCTCCCGGGCGCCGGTGGGCGCCGACCGCAGCAGCCGGATCCCGCTGTACGGATCCCCCAGGGCACGTTCCTGACCGGCCATGCAGCGCAGCACGTTCGCCGCGATCGCTGGCTGCCCCGCCTCGTGGGCGGCCCGCACAGCCACGAGCCAGTACCGCTGCGCGGCCCCGTGGTTGCCGGTGTCGAGGTGCGTCCACCCCACCAACCGGGCCAGCTCGGCCGCGACCGCGTGCAGACCGGCCCGTTCCACGGATCCGTGCCGACCGTGCCGGATGAGCGCGACGACAAGCCGTAACTCAGACACGGCAAGATCGTGAATTGCTCCCCCGCCGAGGGTGTCGTCCATCCGCCGCAGCGCATCCACCCGGGTCGTCAGATCGGCCACGAGCACGCTGTCGACCCGGTGGCCCGCGAGCGCGGCGTCGATCCGGTGAAGATCCGAGGTACGGTCAGCGACAAGCCATTCGTGGACGGGAAACGCCAGCGCCGCACCGGACAGGGTCAGGAAACGGCGGCGTTCCACCGGTGTGGTCACCTCCTCCCATCCCGCTGCAAGCCCGCCGTCGGTCCATAGCTGTTCCAGGCCGGTGTCCGCGGGCATCGCCTGTCCATCGTCACCGGGGTTCCGCTCGGACGCCATGCTCCCCGCAGGCACTCCGTCGCCGTCTTTCGGCACGGGCAGGGCTCCGCGGAAACCGAGGAGTTCCGCCGAAGCGCCGTACCGCAGCATGTAGGCCCGCCGATACCGCCGGCCCGGGTAGACGTGCCCACGCTCATGCCGACGGATCATCTCCGCGGTCGCTCGCAGGGTGGGGCTGAAACCCTGCTTTTCCGAGAGCGCCGTCAGCTCCGCGGCGGCGTCCTCCTGGGTCAGTCCGGCGGCTTCCCGTGCCTGTCGCAGCCTGGTCGGGTCCCAGCCGGGATGCGCCGTCTCGGACATCGCCTCGCTCCTTCACCCCGCGAGCTGCACCCACGCCAGGCAGATACTAAGCGCAGCCATTCTGCGACAAATCGAGGATAGGCGTGCCCGGTGGAATGTCCGGATGAATGTTCTGGACGTCCATGGCCGGAGGCACGCCCACCATGTCCGGATACATGCATGGCTGGCTGTCCTGGGGAACCGCCGACGGCTGACGTGCACTGGACGGGCGGGTTGCGGGCGGGCGCCTTCCCGGGCCACACACGGCCCGCCCGGAACCCGCCCTTCTCTCTTCCCCGATCGACGGAGGCGATGCATGTGCACGACGAACAGGCGTTGTACGGGCTGGTCTTCAAAAGCGCCACAGCGGTCAAACAGGCCGCCCGCACAGCGGGCCGCACATCGACCGGCTCGCCGAGGCGCACGAATTGGCTCGTGCACGAATTGGCTATTGTACGGAGTGGAGCCGAAGAACGCCCGTCCGGGGCTCGTTCCAGGGCAGTGCACAGGCAAGGCGCACAAACGGGAGACCCTCGGCTTTGGCGGTCGCCGTGTGCTGGTTTCGCGGCGCTGGTCGGGCAAGACTCTCGCAGACCACCGCCAAGATCGTCTAGTCTGGGTCCGACAGCAGCTCGCCGCGCTCGGCCACCCCTACGCCGTCGCCCCGGTCGGCGCGGCAACCGGATCGTCTGACAGCTCCTGTGCCCGGCGCCCCGGCGACCCCCCGCCGAGAGCACCTGATCCTGTGGGCTATCGCCGACCGGCAACGGTGGCGCGTCCAGATGGACCCCGCACGCGCCGCCAGCCCCCGGAGCACGTTTCAGCAACCGGCCCGGCCATGCCGCGTGCGGCCTGACCCGCCTATTGAGGAGTAATCGTGATCGCAACTCACCGCGACCCGGTGTGGCCGACATCCGATGCTCGGCGTCTGCTGGCTCGTCGCTCAACAATCCACTTCTCGACATCGGCTGTCTCCCACACCTTCCCGGCCGACAGTTCGACAATCGGCTTCGGGAATGTAGGGGAGCACACCATGCCCGAGAAGATCCGCGCGGCGGACATGCCGCCGGTCGACGACTGACCCAACACAGTCAACATCATTCTTCCGCCTGCCAGCGGCAGGTGAACCGGCCGGATTCCCGGCCCAGCGGCCCCGCCACGGCGATTCCAGCGCCGGGCGGGGCCTTGATCCCGCCCCCTACACAACCAAGGGAACGAGACCCATGGATATCTTCCCGCCTGCCAGCAACCCGTGGCGCACCCCCTACGGGGACGAAGCGCTGGCCTGCGCCCAGCAGAACCACCACGGCGATCATGAAGTGACGGTGAAGCCCGGTGCCGATGTGGCCGACCTGGTCGCCGCGCTCGGTACGATTCCGACAAATTCGATCTTCGTAGAGGCTTACGGGGACGTGGACACCGTTCTCCTCTTCCGCCGCATCCCCGATCCGGCCGACCCGCACGGCATCCTGCCGCGCACCCCACGGGACGGTGTCCCAGGCCGCTCCGACCCGGTGAC
>NZ_CAKJTP010000104.1:3426-4519 GCF_917627335.1 Protofrankia sp. CiT1
GGAGCGGGCGACGGGAATCGAACCCGCGTTGCAAGCTTGGGAAGCTCGTGTTCTGCCGCTGAACTACGCCCGCGTGGTACGTACAGCATCCTACAGGCCGGCACGAGCGCGGCGCGGGATGGTCCCGACGGCCCGTCCGCATCGCCGTGCTCATGTCGCTTCGCTCCGGGCCGGTCGCATCCGGGCCGGTCGCATCCGGGCAGCGTCGCCGTTCCCGCGACCGCTGGTGACAACACGCAATGAACCACCGCACCGACGACCCGACGCAAGATAGCTAGATCATAGAACTACTCTCCGGAGTCAACGCGCCAGCCGAGTGCAACCCCGGGGAGGAACACGTGCAATTGCGCAAAACGGTCGTCTCGCTGGCGACCGCGGTTTTGGTCATCGGCGGCACCACATCAGCCACCGCCAGCGACAGCGCTGTCACCAACGCGCCGACGATATCGATCACCGCGCTGGACGCCTGCTCAGCGGCCGACCTGGACAACGATCGCCGGCTCGGCCCGGCAGCACTGCCGCTGTTCGGCGCGGTAGGCGCAGAGCTCTTCTTCTATGACAGGACCGGCGGTCAGCCGCGGCAGCAGTTCCTGGACACCTGGTGGAACCCGGCCGCCCGCTCGGGCAACGGCGACTGGATCTTTCCACCGCAGAACGGATACATGATCAACGCGGATGGCACTCCCATCCGGACGGTGACGTCACTGGCTCCCGGGCAGGAAATCGACCGGTTCGGCGGGACAGGCGGCGGATTCCTCGCGCCGAAGGGGCTCCGCTACGCCGACCGGTCGATCCCGCCAAGCAACCTGGACTCCTCAACGGATCCGGCTGGCTGCAACTACCACGTCTACCGGGTGCTGAAGACCTTCTCGGTCTACACCGGAACGGTTCGTCCATGGTTCGATCAGCCCGGTAACGGCCAGCAGTACCAGTTGGACGGCTCCCTCGTCCCCGGTGCCCCGGCCGACGGCGACCTGCACGTCCAATGGCTGCTCGACCATCAATATCTGGAGGATGAGGCGCACCCGAAGAAGCTGTAGATCAACCGAGCCAGCTCCCGCGGCGGGCCAACTCAGCCGGCAGCCGCCCGCGA
>NZ_CAKJTP010000104.1:5203-10896 GCF_917627335.1 Protofrankia sp. CiT1
TAACGTACTCGGACGTGTTGCTGTCTGACGGGGATATCCAGGCTGAGATCGCCGCGGGACGGGTATGCCTGGACCCGTACGATCCGGCTCTCGTCCAGCCGAGCAGTGTCGACCTTCGGCTCGACCGGTGGTTCCGGGTGTTCCAGAACCACCGGTACAGCCACATCGACCCCGCCGTCGAGCAGGAGGATCTCACCGACCTCATCGCCCCGGACGACGACGACCCGTTCGTCCTGCATCCCGGCGAGTTCGTACTCGGCTCGACACTGGAGATCATTTCCCTGCCCGACGATCTTGCCGGCCGGCTGGAAGGCAAATCCAGCCTGGGACGCCTGGGCCTGCTCACCCATTCCACCGCTGGTTTCATCGATCCCGGCTTCTCCGGCCATGTCACCCTTGAGCTGTCGAACGTCGCGACCTTGCCCATCAAGCTCTGGCCGGGGATGAAGATCGGCCAGCTCTGCCTCTTCCGGCTCTCCTCCCCCGCCACGCATCCCTATGGCTCGGCCATTTACGGTTCCCGCTACCAGGGACAACGCGGCCCGACTCCATCCCGCGCATACCGCGACTTCACCCGTGCGGCAGTGCCATCAGACAACCATGGCCCGACACCGCCGCGATCATAAAACGGTCAACGGAACAACCGGTCAACGGCTCGGGTCGGCCCGGAAGAGCTTCGGCTCCCGCCCGGGTGGCTGGGACGGCTGGGGGCTGGCCGGGGTGGCGGGCACGTCACGGCGCACCGGGCCATCCATCGACACTTCGACAGCTTCGCCGCAGTGAAGAATCATGATCGGTTCGCCACGCAGCAGCACGTAGCTCGCGGTGGAGTCGGTGACCTCAACCCGCAGCCGTCGTCCACGCGTGCACAGGGTGAACGCAAGCCTGCTGATCCCTTCCGCCAGGCGAGGCGCGAACGACAGTACGCCCGACATGTGAGCTTCCGGGTTGACAGCGCCTGAGTTGACGGCCCCCGGGTAGTCGCGCAACCCGCCGAACCCCTCAACCAGCGCTATCCAGCTGCCGGCCAGCGAGGCCATGTGCAGGCCGTCGAGAGCTCGGCCGCGCAGGTCACGGAGGTCGATCAGCGCCGCTTCGCGCAGATAGTCGTGGGCGAGACCGAGATGACCGACCTCGGCCGCCAGCACTGCCTGCGCTGACGAGGACAACGACGAGTCGCGAACGGTGAGGGCTTCGTAGTAAGCGAAGTTGCGGGCCTTCTGCTCCTCCGTGAACGCCTCCCCGCGGCGCTGCATCGCCAGTACCAGATCAGCCTGCTTCACCACCTGCTTGCGGTACAAATCGAAATAGGGGAAGTGCAGGAGAAGCGGGTACTGGTCAGGACGTGTGTGCTCGAAGTCCCACACCTGGTGACGGGTGAATCCCGCCGACTGCGGATGCACCCCGAGTTTTTCATCGTAGGGGATGCACATGTCCCCGGCCGCGTCCCGCCAGGACGCGGCCTCCTCCGCGTTCACGCCGAGTTCGTGCGCCCGCTCGGGATGCCGCCGAACCGCGTTCGCCGCCTCCACCAGGTTCTGTTGCGCCATCACGTTGGTGTAGACATTGTTGTCGGCGACCGCGCTGTACTCGTCCGGCCCGGTGACTCCATCGATGTTGAAGGCACCGTCCAGATCATGATGGCCGAGTGACCGCCAGAGCCGGGCCGTTTCGACCAGCAGCTCCAGGCCGATGTGCCGTTCGAAATCGCTGTCTCCAGTGACCCGGACATGGCGGATCACCGCGTCCGCTATATCCGCATTGATGTGAAATGCCGCGGTGCCGGCCGGCCAGTACCCAGAACATTCCTCGCCGTGAATCGTCCGCCACGGGAACGCCGCCCCGGACAGGCCGAGCAGGCGAGCGCGCTCCCGGGCCATGGGCAGGGTAGCGTGCCGCCAGCGCAGTGCGTCCGCCGCCGCGTCCGGGGCTGTATAGGTGAGCACGGGAAGCACGTAACTCTCGGAATCCCAGAACGTGTGGCCGTCGTAGCCGGGACCGGTGAGCCCCTTCGCCGGGATCGGCCTGCGCTCGGCCCGCGCGCTCGAGGACAGGACATGGAACAGGGCGAAACGGACGGCCTGCTGTACCTCGGCATCACCGTCGACCTCGACGTCCGCGCGGGCCCAGAAATCGTCAAGATAGGCCCGCTGCTCGGCGAGCAGCCCCTCCCAGCCAGTCTGGCGGGCGGCGGTCAGCGCGGCCGCGGCCTGGTCGCGCAGCGCTGGCAGGGAGCGCTGCTCCGACCATCCATAGGCAATGAACTTGACGAACCGCAGCTTCTGACCAGGAGCAAGCAGCGCGGTGATGGTCACGCGACAGGAGTCGGCGTCGCTCTCGGCGGTCACCCCCGTGGCCGACCGCCGGTCAATCGCATGATCCATAGCAGCGGCGACCCGGATAGCGCTGTACCGCGTCCGGTGCACCAGCTCGGCGTGCGAACCATGGCTGCCGTTCCACTCCGCCACCAACGGCGCCTCCAGCGCCACGGCGGCCCGCGGGTCCACGGACTGTGCCGGCAGCTGCTCGTTGGCGACCAGCTCGGACTGCACAACCAGCCGGGCTGAGGCATCCAGCGGCTCGACCTCGTAGCAGATCGCCGCCATGGCCCGCTGGACAAAGGAGACCAACCGCACCGACGACATGCGGATCGCCTGGCCCGCCGGTGACACCCATTCGGCCGTGCGGCTCAGCACACCGCGGCGGAAATCCAGGATCCGCTCGTGCGCTCGCAGCTCCCCGTAGCGGATGTCGAAGGGCTCGTCATCCACCAGCAGGCGGATCAGCTTCCCGTTGGTAACATTGATCATCGTCTGGCCGGACTCCGGGTAGCCATAACCGGCCTCCGCGTAAGGCAGCGGCCGCAGCTCGTGGACGGAGTTGAGGTAGGTGCCGGGCAGCGCGTGCGGCTCTCCCTCGTCCAGGTTCGCCCGGAGGCCGACGTGCCCGTTGGCCAGGGCGAACAGCGATTCCGCCCTGGCCAGCTGGTTCGGGTCGAGACCGGACTCACGCAGCTGCCACGGCTCGACCGGGAACGACATGTCGCCGATCACACGTCGCTCCCGCCGCCGGGCCTGCTCTGTCCGCCGGGCTCGGCCGACGGCTGGCGATGCTCGCTGTCAACGTCCCCGCCAACGCCGTCCCCGCCAACGCCTGCTCCCCTGCCGGCGTCCAACAGATCGGCAAGGTCCGCGACAACGACATCGGCGCCGTGCGCGCGCAGCGCGTCGGCATGCCCGGCCCGATCGATGCCGACGACATACCCGAAACCTCCGGCACGCCCCGCCTCGACCCCGGCGATCGCGTCCTCGAACACCGCGGCGCGTGACGGCGCCACACCGAGCGCGCGGGCGCCCGCCAGGAAAGTGTCAGGCGCCGGTTTACCGGCCAGCTGTTCGCGTTCGGCCACAATACCGTCGATTCGGACCACCACCAGGGAGTCGAGACCGGCGGCGGTGAGTATCGCCGCGCAGTTCGTGCTCGACGATACGACCGCGCGCGCGGCACCCACTGCCACCAACGCCCGCAGGTAGCGTACAGAACCAGGATAAGCGGCGACCCCATCATCACGAATCATGGCTGTTACGAGTTCGTTCTTGCGTTTGCCCAGGCCATAGACTGTGTCAGCGGATGACGGATCTTCCGGGCCGCCCTCAGGCAGCTCGATGTGGCGGGCAGCGAGAAAGGACCGGATGCCGTCCGCCCGGGGCTTGCCGTCGACATAGGAGGGATAGTCGTCACCGACGCTGAACGGGACACATGGGCCACGGTCGCGTTCCGACCGGCGGCGGAGGAAGGTGTCGAACATCTCCTTCCACGCAGCCGCGTGGACAGTCGCGGTCTGGGTCAGCACACCGTCCAGGTCGAAGAGGTACGCCCTGATGCGTTCGGGTAGTCCGAACATCCGTTCAGTCCTCTCGAAGGCTTGGAGGCGCTGGAAGTTCGCCCAGGGCCTGCCCGCGCCTCTCGATACACATACCCCAGCCCGGCTCATTGATCCATCCCCCTGTTGCCGGGTGCTTTTATGCGGTGTTCTCTCATACCCGGGACGCTCCTGCCTGACCGCGCGGCGGGCGGGGTAAGGTCCCGCGGGCAGACCCAAACGGGCCAGGCAGGTAGCAGACACACACCCAGCCCGTGGCCGCCGACAGCGCGATAATGACCTTTCGTGCCGCTGGTGGCCGTGAGAGATGAAGAAACTGGCCAACAGCGACGCGATAATCACCTTTTGTGCCGCTCGCGGCCGTGGGACATGACGAGGGAGCCGTGGGGCATGACGAGGGGAAGGAGGCGTCGTCCGTGACGACCATCAGCCGCGGCAGCCATCCCGCGGGGACCACCGAAACCAGCCGGCTCGGCGGCGATGCCCACGGAGACCACGTGATATCACGGCCGGCACGACCTCTGTTGCCGGCCTGGAACCACCCGTGGATACCGACCGCGGCCGCCGCCCTGGTGTTCATCGCCGGACTGATCGATATCGTGTCCGGGGTCACCCCCGAGTGGCGCGACCGGCTGGATGTGATCCGCCAGATCCTGCCCGGAGCGGCATCGCGCCAGGCCGCCGCGTTCACGGTGGTAGTCGGCCTCCTTCTGCTCCTGCTCGCCCGTGGTCTGCGCCGACGCAAGCGCCGCGCCTGGCTCGGTGTGGTGACATTGCTCGGCACGAGCATCGTCCTGCATGTGGTCAAGGGCCTCGACTTCGAAGAGGCGGTCGCGTCCGCGGCGCTGCTCATCGGGCTCGTACTGGCCCGCGGCGACTTCCGGGCCAAGGGTGATCCGACAACCCGCTGGCGGGCGCTGTGGGTCGGGCTGACCCTCGCCGCAGCCTCGATCATGGTCGGGCTGGTCCTGCTGCGCATGGGCGCTGGCCGCCTGCTCGGTCCGCATCCGCTGACCGCCCAGCTCGCGCATGTCGTCGAGGGGCTGATCGGCATCCACGGACCGCTTCGGTTCAGCTCCGAGCGGGTCTCCGACCTCGTCACCCGGATCCTGCTCACAATGGGCCTGCTCACCATCATCACCGTCGTGTACCTGGCGCTGCGCCCACCGGAACCGCGCCCGCGCCTGTCCGCCGATGATATTGAACGGATGCGCGCGCTGCTCACGCGGCACGGGGATGCCGACTCACTCGGTTACTTCGCCCTGCGCGGCGACAAGACCGTCGTCTGGTCGCCGACGGGCAAGGCCTGCGTCGCCTACCGGGTGGTGTCCGGGGTGATGCTCGCCAGCGGCGATCCGCTCGGTGACAACGAGGCATGGCCGGGCGCGATCCGGGAGTTCCTACGGATCGCCGCCGAACATGCTTGGATACCAGCGGTCATCGGATGCTCCGAAACCGGCGGAAAAGCGTGGGAACGAGTTGGCCTGACGGCGCTGGAGTTCGGCGACGAAGCAATCATCGACGTGCGGACCTTCACCCTTGAAGGCCGCGACATGCGTAACGTCCGGCAAGCTGTCGGCCGGGTCGAGCGGGCCGGCTACACCTACCGCGCCGTCCGGATGAGCGATCTGCCCCCCGAGGAGGGCAAACGGTTGAGGGAGCAGGCCGAAGCCTGGCGGGGGGCGGAAACCGAACGCGGTTTCTCCATGGCCCTCGGCCGGATCGGCGAACCCAGCGACGACAGCTGCGTCGTGGTGATGGCCTTCGACCGCGATGGGCTCGGCAACGGCGACAGCCCGGGTGACGGCGG
>NZ_CAKJTP010000104.1:11319-16074 GCF_917627335.1 Protofrankia sp. CiT1
AGCCGGCAGCGGCGACTCAGGCAGCGGCGACTCAGCCGGCGCTGGTTCGGGTGGCGCGCGGAACGTGGCCGGTCCGGAGAGCGCTGGAAATAATCCGCGGCTGCGGGCACTGCTGCACTTCGTCCCCTGGGGACACCGGGGCCTGTCACTGGACCTGATGGTGCGCGACCGTGCCGCGGACAACGGGCTGAACGACTTCCTGATCGTCTCAGCGGTCCGGGCCGCGGGCGGGCTGAACGTGGACCGCCTGTCCCTGAACTTCGCCTTCTTCCGGTCCGCGTTGGAGCGCGGGCAGCGGCTCGGTGCCGGGCCGGTGACCCGCCGTTTCCGCGGGCTGCTGGTCTTCCTCTCCCGCTGGTTCCAGATCGACAGCCTCTACCGGTTCAACGCGAAGTTCCAACCGCAATGGTCGCCGCGCTACATCTGCTTTCCAGCCAACCGCGATCTTCCACGTATCGCTCTGGCCATGCTCGAAGCCGAGGCCTTCCTGGTCTGGCCGCGACTCACGACCTTCCCGGCCACGCGCCGCCTGGCGCGGTTGGCCCATCGCCGCCCATCCTGCTGAGCGACGAGGCCCGAACGCGGAAAAGCCCGGAACGATGTGCATGGGGTGCTGTCAGCATGACAGCGGATCCACATCGTTCCGGGCGGCCTCACCTCAAGACGACGTCACATCAGCCGGGCCCGGATGCTCCCGCGCTGTCTGTCCCGCCAGCGGTGTCCGCCGCGACAGCGCCGCCCACCGTCGCCGTTGGGGGAACGCCCCCGGCCTGGACCGGCGCGGCCAACGAGCGGGCGAGCAGCTGGGAGACGTCCAGGACCTCGACGCCTTCCCTTGCCCCGCCGGACTGCTTCTTCTCGGTCACGGCATCGGTCAGCATGACGATGCAGAACGGGCAGGCCGTGGACACGATGTCCGGATCGAGCGCGAGCGCCTCGTCCACCCGTTCGACGTTGACCCGCTTACCGATCTTCTCTTCCATCCACATGCGGGCGCCGCCGGCACCGCAGCAGAAGCCGCGGTCCTTGCAGCGGTGCATCTCCTGGCTGCGCAGGCCGGGAATGCTGTCGAGGATCTCCCGTGGCGGGGTGTAGACCTGGTTGTGCCGGCCGAGGAAACACGGATCATGGTAGGTGACCGATGAGTCCACCGGCTGGACGGGGATGAGCCTCCCGTCCTCGACGAGCTTGCCGAGCAGCTGTGTGTGATGGATGACCTCATATGTCCCGCCGAGCGCCGGGTACTCGTTCGCGAGGCTGTTGAAACAGTGCGGGCAGGTGGCCACGATCTTCTTCGCGGACGCGGCGTTGAGAACCTCGATGTTGGCCTTGGCCATCTCCTGGTACAGGTACTCGTTACCGAGCCGGCGGGCCGGGTCGCCGGTGCAGGACTCGCTTGTGCCGAGGATGGCGAACGACACCCCGGCGGTGTGCAGCAGCTCGGCGAACGCCCGGGAGACCTTCTTGGCCCGGTCCTCGATCGCGCCGGCGCAGCCCACCCAGTACAGGTACTCGACATCGTCCGGAATGGCCGCACCATCGTCGAGCACCCGGACGTCGAATGCCAGCCCCTCGGTCCACTCCGTGCGGACCCGCGGCGAGACGCCCCACGGGTTGCCGTTGTTCTCCAGGTTGCGCAACATCACGCCGGCCTCGCTCGGGAAGGCCGACTCGATCATGACCTGGTAACGGCGCATGTCGATGATGTGATCGACGTGCTCGATGTCGACGGGGCACTGCTCGACGCAGGCGCCGCAGTTGGTGCAGGACCACAGGACGTCGGGGTCGATGACCCCGCCTTCCTCCTCGGTGCCGACGAGCGGTCGGTCGACCTGCGGTTGACCGGGCTCGGGAACCCGCCCGAAGCCCGACTCGGGTACATGGTGGGCAACGTGCTTCGTCGACGTTTCCGCCGAACCGCCGGTGGCCGCGCCGGCTGAGGCCGTGGCCTCCTCGCTGTCCCCAGCCGCCTTGGCCGCGAGCAGATACGGCGCCTTCGCGAACAGGTGGTCCCGAAGATCCATGATCAGAATCTTCGGCGACAACGGCTTGCCGGTGTTCCAGGCCGGGCACTGGCTCTGGCAGCGCCCGCACTCCGTGCAGGTGGAGAAGTCGAGCATGGCCTTCCAGGAGAAGTCCTCGACCTTGCCGACGCCGACGATCGGCTCGTCGGCCTCCATCAGGCTCTCGATGTCGGGGGTGCTGCCAAGCCGGCCGAGCGCCTTGGGCTCACGCTTGGTGATGACGTTGATCGGCGCAAGGAAGATGTGCAGGTGCTTGGAGTAGGCGACCAGCACCAGGAAGCCCATGATGATGGCGATGTTGAGCAGCAGGAAGACGGTCTCGATGTGCTCGTTGACCGACGTCGAGAAGACGTCCAGCGGACGGCTGACCAGGTAGGACGCGAAGGCCCACCTCGTGTCGCCCTGCGGGTGGGTGCCGGCGTTGAACTGGGCGCCCCGCAGGATCAGCAGGGTGACTATCACCGACGTGATCATTCCTAGGATGACCCAGGCCGGCCCCGTGTGCGAGCCGTAGAAGCGCGACCGGCGCTCGAGGCGGGCCGGCGCGTTGCGCAGCCGAATGATCGTAAAGGCCACGAGCCCGACGAGTACCGCCACCGCGAAGAAGTCCTCGACGAAGCCAACCACCGCCCAATGGCCGAACAGCGGTATGTGGAAGTGGTCGTCGAAGAGCGCGCCGAACGCCTCGATCACGGTCAGCATGAGGATCGTGAAGCCCCAGAAGGTGAAGGCATGCGCGAGCCCGGGGACCGTCCACTTCAGCAGTTTTCGCTGGCCGCCGACCTCACTGATCTCACTCCACAGACGCTCGGCCGCCCCGTCGAACCGGCCGGGAGCCGGTTGGCCCTGGCGGATCAGCCTGAACAACCAGTAAAACCGTCGTCCGGCCACCGCCAGAGCGACAACGGCGATCACTCCACCGACAGCGAGTCTCACACATCCTCCAGTCACTCCTACCGACGGTGGGAGCCTACTGCTACCAATCGGTAACTTGCTCACCGACCCAGGCAGTTGCCCACAAGACCGCTGCTTACCCTCCTCCACACACGGGCCACACGCAGCCCTTGGGCAACCCGGCCGGCACCGGCGGGACGCTCCGGCCAGCCCCGGCTCGGCGCTCAGCCTCCCCAACTGGGCAAAATAGCAATATCATATAACTATCTAGCGACAAAGCCGGGCCGGACCAACGTCCCCCCAACCACGGGAAACTTGGGCCGATTACAGTGATTCACTTGTCCCGGCGAGCCCAACGGTTGCAGGATGGATGCGGCCTGTAATACGCGTACGCGCTGCCGCGATGATGCTCGGCGCCTGGAAGAATTGTGATTACCAAGAAGCTCCGGCAGCAGGGCGTTCGATCAGACAGCGGCGTCCGGGCGGATGGATCGCGAGGCGGCGGAGGGAGACGCCGGAGGTGCTGGGCGTTGACCGAGGCGCCGCCCGACGCCGCGAGCCGGACAGTCCTATTGCCAGAGCCTCCAAGGCTCCGGACGACGTTGGCGACCTCACGATCCATGGTGGACACGATGGCGAGTACGACGAAGAGCCCGGCCAGGGGCCCGCTCAGAAGCCCGTTCGGAGGCGACCCGCGGGACCGGCCCGGCTACTCCCTCCAGATGGCCTACCAGCGTGCGCGGGAACAGCACGCGCGGATGCGGCGCGAGCGCCTCGCGTACACCGTGCCCCGCGCCGCGTTGCGTGCCTTCCCCATCGCCGCGGTATTCGCGGTCCTGGTCGCGTTGGGCCTGGGCCTGTCGACGTCCATCGCCGTGGGCGTGTTCCTGCTGATCGAGCTGGGCTGGCCACTGATCGTGATCGGCCGGTCGTTCGATCCGGTCCCCGAGATCGAGGCGCTGCGCGAAGGCGCCGAAGCCGAACGCAAGACGGCCAGCGCGATCAACCGGCTCCGCCGGTACGGATATGTGATCATGCATGATCGCAGCGTCCCCGGTTCAGCGGCGAGCGTCGGGCACCTTCTGGTCGGGCCGGGCGGAGTCATGGTGATCAAAAGTGATGCCTCCACCGGCACGGTGCGCTACGCCAAGGACGGGGGCAAGGACGGAGCCAAGGTCGACGGGCAGTCGCTCCGAAAGCCGCTCGACCTCACCAAATGGCTCGGCGACGAAGTGCGCGCCCGGACCCGCACAGCCACACCGATGATCAAAATTCCGGTGACGCCGATTCTCGCGATGGTCGAGGCAGGCGTTCTGTGGAGCGACGGAGCGGTCGAGGGTGTCACCGTCATCAGCTTGAAAGATCTCGTGTCCTACATCCGGGGACGGCCGGACAGGCTCAACCCGGCGGAGGTCACCAAGGTGCTCGCCGTCGTCCAGCGCCTGTTCCCGCCCTACTCCGCCAACCCGCCCACGGACGCCATCACCGTCGACCGCGACCAGTGGCTCATTCTGATGGACGCGCTGCGCACCATCCGTGAACGGGGCGGCGACGCGACCGACATGCTCGACCAACTAGCGAAGATCGAAAATGATCTCACGCAGCTCGCCGAAACGAGCGGCCAGTCCGGCATCCTGCCGATACCCACCAACGGCGCGGGCGACGGCGACGAGAACACCGGCGACGGCGACCTCATCAGCGAGCTCACGAGCATGGCAGAGGCCTCGCCCGGACGTCTCACCGACGACCCGTCAACAGGCCGGCGGCGCGGGCGGGTGCTGGCCGCTGTTCGCCCGCTACGGTCGGTCCCGCGCCAGACCCACTATGACGATGGGGA
>NZ_CAKJTP010000105.1:0-14350 GCF_917627335.1 Protofrankia sp. CiT1
CGCCTCGGTGAGCCCGGCCCGGCCGAACACGTGATGCGCCCCGAACTGGGTGTCGGAGATGTGCAGCACCGTGACGGCCGGCTCGGTGCCGCCGCCCCGGGCGCCACTCGAAGCGACAGCGGCGGTGCTGGCCGTGGCGGTGCTGGCGTCAGCGGCGGGCACCGGTCCAGCCATCGCCGTGGTGGTCGGGTGCCGCGGGAGCGCGGTGGCCGGCCCTGGCCATCGTCGCGGCGGTAGCGCGGCGCGCCTCGCAGGGCCGTCCGGGCCGGGGAACAGCGGGGCCACGGTGGGCTTCGCCCGGCCTTCGATGGACGCGGTGATGCGTGTGAGCAGCGTGTCGGCGGCCGTCGCCTCGTCACAGCCGACCAGATCGATGTGGACAATCGACCGCAGCAGCCCGCCAGGCTGGCACTCCGCGACCCGGACCGGCACGATCCGGCGTTCGAGCCCCTCGGGGTCATCCGGCCAGATCGTCAGCCACTCGGCGTTGCCGTACCGGGAGTCGGCCAGATACGCGGGGGACAGGACGGGCACCACCCGGGCCGAGGCCGGCAGCGTGCGGTGCATGCCGGCCGCCCAGTTCGTGCCCGGCACCAGGTCCCATTTCTGCACGAACACCCGGGCGGAGCGTTCACCGAAACGTACCCGCCCCTCCAGCTGCCAGGCGATCCACTCCGCCCAGGCGGCGTCCACGCCGGTGTAGCTGACGAAGAAGTCGTAGTCGGCACCGTCAGCGGGTTGTGTTGTATCAGTTGCGTTACCCCCGTCACCCATAGGTCAAGAATGTCACAATCCGCCCCTGGCCTGGCTGTGGGGCGTGTCAGGCGCGTAGCCCATTGTGATCATCGTGTTGCTTCCGGCGGGCGGGTGCTCCCTGAAACCCAGCCGCGCAGGGCCGTTCCCGGTGTGATAACAGGTAGTGATTGAATGAGCGCTATACAGTAGCAGGATCACGTGTCCGCTGGATGTGGACGGTGTGTCGCGAAGGCGTCCTGTCGGCGATGGCGATGTCTTCCGTATGAGACCCTGCCGGGCATGAGGTCATCCCTCACGGTGACAGAACCGGCCGGCGCGGAGGCGGGGAGCGCCATCGACGTCCGGGGGCTCAGGCAGACCTATGAGCTTCGGCCGGCTGGGCTCCAGGTGACGCGGCCTGGGTCGCGACGGGTGAAGCCCAGGCGTGGCGGGCAGCCAGCGCATGGCAACGGGCGGCTGGACGAGCGCGGCCCGCGGGTGGGCGTGCTGGAGGCCGTCCGCGGGATCGACTTCACCGTCGCCCACGGGGAGGTGTTCGCGCTGCTCGGGCCGAACGGCGCCGGCAAGACCTCGACGCTGGAGGTTCTGGAGGGCTACCGGGTTGCCGCCGCCGGTGAGGTCCGCGTTCTCGGTTACGACCCGGCGGACAGGGCGACCGCGCTCGACCTCCGGCGGCGGATCGGCATCGTCCTGCAGGATATTGCCGTCGATCCCTACCTCACCGTCGCCGAGACGGTGGAGCGGCGGCGGTTCTACTACCCCGATCCTCGCCGCACCGACGAGGTCCTCACGTTGGTCGGGTTGACGGAGAAGGCGAAGGTGCGGGTCGCGAAGTTGTCCGGCGGGCAGCAGCGGCGGCTCGATCTGGCGCTCGGCATCGTCGGGCGGCCCCGTCTGTTGTTCCTCGACGAGCCCACGACCGGATTCGACCCGTCAGCCCGGCGCGGGGCGTGGGATCTTGTCCGGTCGCTGCGTGATCTCGGCACGACGATCCTGCTCACCACCCATTACATGGAGGAAGCGCAGCAACTGGCCGACCGGGTCGCGGTGATGGCGGCTGGCCGGATCGTGGCCGAGGGCCCGCCGGACTCCCTCGGCGGGCGGGACACCGCCGCCGCGCACATCACGTTCACCGCACCGCCGGGGGTACGCGCGGCGGACCTGCCGATGGCGGCCACCGTCACCGGCGAGCAGGTGCTGATCGAGACCGGCGAACCCACCCGCACGCTGCACGTCCTGACCGGTTGGGCCGTCGACCGCGGGTACGAACTGCCTGGGCTGGCCGTGACCCGTCCCAGCCTGGAGGACGTCTACCTGCAACTGACCGGCGCAGGCGCAGATGCGGACGCAGGCGTTGACGGCGGCGCCGACGCCACAGCCATGTCGGGCACGGCAGCCGTGAGGGGGACGGGGTGACCGAAGCGAGGCGCGGGCCGAGCGGGCGGGCGGGCGGCGGGCTGGGCGGTGAGGTGCGGCTGATCGTCCATCAGGCGCGGTTCGAACAGCTGACCTTCTGGCGTAATCCGGCGTCGGCGTTCTTCACCTTCGCCTTCCCGCTGATGTTTCTTGTGATCTTCGCGTCGCTGAACACCGGGACCACGATCGATTTCTTCGGTGGGCTGAACTACAACCAGTACTTCATCCCGGGCATCATCGCCTATGGTGTGATCGCCGCCTGTTTCATGAACGTGGCGTTGAAGCTGGCGATCCGCCGCGATTCGGGTCTGCTGAAGCGGGAGCGCGGCACGCCGTTGCGGGCCCGGGACTTTCTTGCGGGTCTGCTGCTCAACCAGCTTCTGGTGGCGATCCTGCTGGTGGTCCTGACGGCACTGTTCGGCGTGCTCTTCTATGGCGTGACGTTTCCGGGTCACTACGTTGCGCTGCTGGTGGCGCTCGTGGTGGGGGCGGCGACGTTCTGCGCCTGTGGTGTCGCCGTGGCCGCGATGGTGCCGAACGCGGACGCCGCCCCCGCGGTCATCAATCTCGTGATGTTTCCGATCCTCTTCCTGTCGGGGGTCTTTTTCCCGGTCAGGCCCGGCTCCACCATCTCCCACATCGCCAGCGTGTTCCCTGTCCGGCCGCTGGTCCAGACCATCTTCGCCGCGTTCGACCCGCGGCTGCCCCACGGACCCGGCAACGGTTTCGCCTGGGGTGACATCGGCATCATGGCAATCTGGTTCGTCGTCGCCTCGATGTTCGCGGTCCGTCACTTCCGGTGGGAGCCACGGCGATAACAGCCGTCCGTTATCATGGCTGGCGATGTCGTGAGGGGGAGCCCGCGGTGCGTCCGAGAACTGTTTGATTATGATTTCTCTGCTGTCAGTGAATCTTGGGGCCGCCAGCCGTACCGAGTACTCGGAAATCGGTATGACCGGTATTGACAAAAGGCCGGTCAGCGCCGCTGTCGAGGTGCGTGCTCCTGGTCCCAAAGGCGTCGGCGGGAGTGGGCTGGTCGGTGACCGGGTCTGCGACCTGAGGCATCACGGCGGGGACGACCAGGCTGTTTACGCGTACGCGCGGGAGGATTTGGACACCTGGTCGGTGGAACTGGGCCGGCCGCTGCCATGCGGGGTGTTCGGGGAGAACCTGACCACTGTGGGAATCGACATCACAGCCGCGCTGATCGGGGAACGCTGGCGGGTCGGCGAGCATGTCGTGCTGGAGGTCACGAACCCCCGCATTCCCTGCCGGACGTTCGCCGGATGGCTCGGTGAACAGGGCTGGGTCAGGACCTTCACCGACAGAGCGGTCCCCGGGGCCTACCTGCGCGTCATTGAGGCAGGGATGATCCAGACCGGCGACCCGGTGACGGTCATGGGCCGGCCCGATCACGATGTCACGGTCGGGCTTGTCTTCCGGGCGCTCACCACGGAGCCGGGGCTGCTGCCCCGGCTGCTCGTCGCCGACACGCTCGCGGACGAGGTCAGGCAGCGAGCCCGGCGGCGCCTGCCCGTCGAACTGCCTGCCGAACTGCCTGCCGAACTGCCTGCCGACCTGGACGATGCCAGCGGCTGACGCCAGCGTGCGCATCGCGCGTGGAGGATCGGAGGATGCGCTGGCACCGCACGGAACATGAGCGGGCGTTCTCAAGATCCGAACTGTATGGAGATCGACTTGGGGTGCAAGGCCGGAGCGAAGGGAACGCCTCGCCGATGTCGGCGAAACATCCGCAGCTGCCGGTGGGCAGTTTCTGAGGTGATCGATCTTATATAGTGAGATGATCATCTCGAATGGTAGAACATGATGCTACGGTCAACGGGTGGACGCCGATGAGGGAGTACAAGCTGGTGGGCAGCGTGCGATCTACACGCACGGGCATCACGAATCGGTGTTGCGATCGCACCGCTGGAGGACCGCGGAGAACTCCGCGGGATATCTGCTGCCGCACCTGAGGCCGGGAATGGCCCTGCTCGATGTCGGGTGCGGCCCTGGAACGATCACTGTTGACCTGGCCGGCCGGATCGCTCCGGGGCGGGTGACGGCTGTCGAGGTCACCGAAGCGGCCGTTGAGCTCGCCCGTACGCAGGCACGGGTGCGAGGCCAGGGCAATATCAGCTTCGTGGTCGGCGATGTCCAGGCACTGGACTTTCCCGATGGCTGTTTCGATGTGGTCCACGCCCACCAGGTACTGCAACATGTCGGCGATCCGGTACAGGCGCTCCGGGAGATGCGCCGGGTCTGCAAGCCCGGTGGCATGGTCGCCGCGCGCGACAGTGACTACGCCGCCTTCACCTGGTATCCGGCCATCGCGGAGCTCGACGAATGGCTGGCGCTCTACCACCGTGCGGCATACGCGAATGGCGGTGAACCCGACGCCGGGCGCAGGCTGCTGTCCTGGGCACGCCGGGCCGGCTTCGCCGCCGTCACCGCGACCTCGAGCACCTGGTGCTTCTCCTCCTGTCAGGATCGGGCTTGGTGGGGTGAAATGTGGGCCGACCGGATCCTGAATTCCGCTCTCGCCCAGCAGTTGGTGGCAACCGGGATGGCCGACCAGCGTGACCTCCAGCGCATCTCGTGCGCGTGGCTGAACTGGGCGGCGGCCGAGGACGGCTGGTTCTCGATCCTGCACGGCGAAGTTCTCTGCACAGCCTGACAGCGGTCGATGTGCACATGGGACGGCCCGGCCCAGGCAGCCGCCGAATTGTCTGACCAACCCCGTGCTGCCGCGTCCCCTGCTGTCGGTCGCTCCAAAGCCAGCTGGCAGGTAATCCGCTGGTCGAGATCCCGGTCCTCGTGGCCAACTGCGCACATGTGGCGCTGTGCCGCGCTGACGCGTGTTTTCCATGAAGCGAGTCTTCGAGCATGGCGGGTACGCCCGTTCCGGGCAATGCATTTCGTGAGCCGACAGCCCTGACTTTGTCGGTAACGGTGACCGGGCGGGCGGCTCGCCGGCGCTGTCCCGTTACGGTTGACGGCCAGCCGGACCGGCCGGCGTGTCGGCGGTGGCAGAAGCTTGGTCCCGACCTATTCTTGCTGGCGTTCCGCAATGCTGTGGGGCAACAGAACCGGTGCGCGTAAACGGTATCGGGATAATAGCCGTGCCAAGGGCTCGGATACCTCAATCGGACAGCGGCGTCCGGTGCCAAGGGAGGTCGGCAATGGCGGTGCGAAAGCTGTGGGCGCGCGGCGCAAGAAGAGGGATGGGCGGCCTGGGTGCCGGTGTGCTTGCTGCTGGGTTTGTCGTCGGGGGCGGGGTGTCTCCGGCCGCGGCGAACTGGCAACCGGACTCGTCTCGCCTGTGCGCGACGGAACCCGCCCCGCCGTCGGGAGATTTTGGCACACCGAGCACGCCGGCGCCGATCACGTCAGGCAGTGACGTGTGGAGCTTTGTGTCCGAGCCGGACCTGCATCCCATGCGGGTTACCGTGACCGCGCGGCAGCCGGGCACGGCCCCTGGGCACATCTTTGTCGGTCCCTACAGCCTTGGCCAGGTGGTCGGCCAGACCGGGGCACTGACAGTCGACAACTCCGGCGATCCGGTCTGGTTCCGTCCGCTGCCGTCCACGGCCCTCCAGAACGCCGACGTCAAGGTTCAGACCTATCGCAACTCACACACTGGAAAGACTCAGCCGGTGCTGACCTGGTGGCAGGGATCCATCGCCATTCCGCCGACCTACACGAATCTGCCGGGCGGCGCGCCCGAGCCAGGCGGATGCTACTACATTTACGACACCAACTATCGCCTGGTCAAGACGGTCTCGGCCCGAAACGGTTTCAACGCGGACGAACACGAATTTCTCCTGACCAGCCGGGGGACCGCGCTGTTTCTCGCGTCTAAACCAGTGCCGATGGACCTCCGTCCCTATGGGGGCTCGAAGGACGGGGCCGTCCTGGACAGCCAGGTTCAGGAGGTCGATCTCGCAACGGGGAAGCTCGTCTTTTCGTGGGATATGCTGGAGCACGTGAACCTGGCGGACTCCGAGGTGTCGGCCGCTGATACCTCGTCATCCGGCGGGGTGTGGGATCCTTACCACGTGAACTCGATCGACGAGGGCGCCGGAGACCAGCTGTTGATCTCCGCTCGAAATATGTGGGCGATCTATGACGTTGCCCGGAGCACCGGGGCGATCAACTGGCAGCTCGGCGGCCGGAAGAATGATTTCACCTTCGGTCCTGACGCGGATTTTTATTGGCAGCACGACGCACGATTTCTGCCGGGAAACAGGATCAGCATGTTCGACGACGGCTGTTGCAACCAGCCGGGCGGCGCACCCGAACAGCAGTCACACGGCCTGATTATCGGTCTTGACTTCAGCAACCACAGCGCGACCGCCGTGCGGACCTACTATCATGCGCCACCGTTGTACTCGGCATCCCAGGGAAATACCCAGCGGCTCGCAAACGGCAACAGGTTCATCGGGTGGGGGCAGAGTTCGTACTATTCGGAGTACGCGGCCGCGGGGAACGCTGAGAACAACGGCCTACGAAGCCTGCGCTACGACGCGAAGATGCCGGGTTCCAACATCTCGTATCGAGCGTTTCGGAACGAGTGGGTCGGTATTCCGTACTACCCGCCGAGCGTGGCGGTGCGCGCCGAGGGCGGGCACCACGTCGTCTACGCCTCCTGGAATGGTTCGACGGAAACGAGAGCGTGGCAGGTGCTCGCCGGACCGGACGCCGACTCCCTGTCGGTGGTCGTTGGACACGCCAGCCGGTCCGGCTTTGAGACGGCAGTCGCGACGAACAGCCCAGGACCGTACTTCCAGGTGCGGGCGCTGGACGTGACCGGAAAGGTGCTGCGGAGCTCCAAGGTGGTGAAGATCGACGGCATCGACGGCATCGACATCGACATCGACGGCGGTATCGACATCGATTGATCGCCGGCCGATACCGACCACGACCGTCACCGTGTTCCAGCCGTGGATGCGGACCACCGCCTACCAGCAGTTGCCAGGCGCGGATGAGCCGCTCCTGATCGAACGCCCTATCCTCGGGCGCTCTTATCGCTGTCCAGCATGAGCAGCATCGGTACGTAGACCTTGCCCGCCGGGTCGTCCGTGTCGGGTTCGGGGCCGCCGGCCAGCGTGAAGCCATGGCGGGTGTAGATACGCACCGCGGCCGTGTTGGTGGGCACGACCCACAGCCGGACGCCGATCGCGCCAGCCGTTCGTGCCCAGCCCACGGCGGTGTCGAGGAGCGTGTCGGCCGCCCCTGTACCGCGTATGGCCGGCGCGACCCACAGGGCGGCCAGTTCGCGGAACTCGGGCGCCAGCGATGGCTGGTAGACGTCGACCATGCCCATCGGACCGTCGTCCCGTTCCGGGTCGTAGCCCGCCGGGTCGTCCCGTTCCAGCAGGAAGGTCGCGTGCGTGTCACCTGCCGAGTTGCGTAAGGCGTGCGCCCGCCAGTCCGCACTGGGACGGGCGCTCTCGCCCGCCAGGGTCTGCCAGAAGGACATGGGCGCATCGGCCAGGGCCGCCAGCCGGACGGCACGCAGCCGTTCGGCGTCGTCCGGATTGATCCGACGTGCACGGATGATCATACCCATGTCACCAACACCCGGACCGCATGGCTCTCAGCAGGGCGGCACTGGACGCGAGCCGGCACCATCCACACATTACAAGATCTGTATATGGCCGGGCGCGACGGCGGATCGCGTGGATCAGGGCGCAGCGGCCCGTACCCCTGGCTGAGCCTGTGAGCGGGATCGAGCAACCCGACATTCGCCTCATAGTCGAGCATCTGTATACTTAGGACGAAATTACATCCGATTCACCCCACTCCGGCAGGCCCCCGTATCACGACCAGATCCAGCCCTGGGTACGGGGGTTTCGTCGTCTTTATGGTCACCAGGAGGGCGTCATGATCGAGTCTGTCAGCGAGATCGCGGCGGTACTGGCTGACGCGGTCCAGAAGAGCCACGATACGGCGGTCCGGCTCGATCGAATAGGCGCACTCACTGAGATCGCGGGGTGGCATCTGGAACGGGGCAGCACCACCGAGGTCGCGCGGCTCCTGGCGGAGATCCGGGAGGTGGTGGCCGGGTAGCCCGAGCCCGTCAACAGCCGTGCGCTCGACTGGCATCCGACGACTGGTATCCGACGGAGCGCCGTCGCGTCGCGGCTGGGGCCGCCGCGACGGCGGGAAGCGGCGGAAGCGCTGGGAAGCGGCGGAACGGAAAGTGCCGGCTGGTGGGCCGGCTGCTTACCGCGGGTCCTACCGCGGGTCACCGGCTGGCGCGGGCCCGGCAAGCCGCCGCTCGATCGAGGCGACCTTTCTGTGCAGCGCGTCGGTGACACCGGGACGAATATCAGCCCTGAGCACGAGGCTTACCCGTCTGGATCCCCCGACGACGGCGTCGACCGCCTGTCGCACGACCGTCATGACCTCGTCCCACTCTCCTTCGATCATCGTGAACATCGCGTTCGTCTCGTTGGGGAGGCCGCTGGCACGGACCACGCGCACGGCTTCGGCCACCAGGTCGCCGACGTCCTCGCCGAATCCGATCGGTGTCGCGCTGAAAGCTACAAGCATGATTCATGATCTATCACGCGGCGCCTGCCCACGGAGGCCGGATCAACAAGGCGTTTGACGTGATCTCCAGGGCTGTGCGGCCCTGACCGCGGAACCGGTGGGGAACTGGCCGGGGAACTGGGCGGCCGTGGCATCCCGACGATGGCGCGGACCTGTCATGACGTCCACTGTCAGCCCGTATGGACAACATCGCTGTATATGTCACACTCACCAGGACGTGGCCCTCTTCCGGAAAACTGATCTCTGGTAGGAGCGTAATTCATGGCGGGTTCCGCTTCTTCTCCGTGCATCCGTACGCTCTTGGTATGTTGTTGCCAAATCACGAGAGGCTACGTAAAGTAGGCAAACATTACACAGGGAGGTTCACCGCGCGAGCGGGCCGGTGAACCCATGCGCCTGGAGTTCCTCGAAGACCGCGACCCCACGGAATGGATGTTGATGACAGTCATGCCCGCAGAAAGACCGTCGAATGCCTGGATGAGTTCCTGGCCGGCGTGCTGACGCGTCCACCGAACCCCGCGGCCCGGACCGGGAACTGACTCCCGCGGCCACGCCGTCAACGAGCTGGAGACGCTGATGAGCTTCGCCGACTATCTCTCTCAACGCTGGCCGACGTTAGTCGTGCTGTTCCTGGAACATACCGAGGTGGTGCTGATCGCGGTCGCCATTGCCACCGCTGTCGGGATCGGCATCGGAGCCGCCGTCGAAGGCCATCCGCAGGCCAGTCAGATCGCCCTCGGCATAGCCAGTACCATGCTCACCATCCCGTCCCTCGCGTTGTTCGGTCTGCTCATTCCGCTGCTCGGGTTGGGCTTCGCCCCCACTATCAGCGCTCTGGTCCTCTACGCGATCTTCCCGATCCTGCGCAACACCATCACCGGACTGGAATCGGTGCCCAGCGCGGTCGAGGACGCGGCGCGTGGCATGGGGCTGGGCCGGCTGGACCGGCTGCGGCGGATCCGTTTACCGCTGGCCTGGCCGGTTGTGCTTACCGGCATACGACTCGCCACGATTATGACCGTCGCCATCGCCGCGATCGCCGCCGCTGTCGCCGGCCCAGGCCTGGGCGAGCTGATCTTCACCGGGCTGGCCCGCATCGGTGGGGCCAACGCCCTCAACGACACGCTCGCCGGAACGCTCGGCGTCGCGTTGCTGGCCATGCTTCTGGACCTGCTGTTTGTCGTGCTGTCCCGGCTCACCGTTTCCCGGGGCCTTCGATGACCGACCGCTCCACCGCGGTTCCGCCGGACGACGTGATGATCCGGCTGGAGCGGGTCAGCAAGCACTATCCCGGCCAGTCCGCGCCTGCGGTTTCCGAGCTGTCGCTGGACATCCGTGATGGCGAGATCGCCGTGCTGCTCGGTCCTTCCGGCTGCGGCAAAACCACCACTCTCCGCCTGATCAACCGGCTGATCGAGCCGAGCGCGGGCAGGATCTTCCTCAACGGCGAGGACGTCACCAGGGCTGACCCCGACCAGCTGCGTCGACGCATCGGTTATGTCATCCAGCAGGTCGGCCTGTTCCCCCACCTGACGATTGCCGAAAACATCGGTCTCATACCGCGGACCCTGAGGTGGGACAAGAGCCGCGTCCGGGCCCGCGTCGATGAGCTGCTTGACCTGGTCGGCCTTGAGCCCAGGGCGTACCGTGGCCGCTACCCCAAACAGCTTTCGGGCGGCGAGCAACAACGCGTGGGAGTGGCCCGAGCCCTGGCCGCCGACCCACCCGCGATGCTGATGGACGAACCCTTCGGAGCCATCGACCCGATCACCCGGGAACGGCTACAGGACGAGTTTCTGAACCTGCAAGCCCAGATCCGCAAGACCATTGTGCTCGTCACCCATGACGTCGGTGAGGCGGTCAAACTCGGCGACCGCATTGCCGTGCTGGCCGAGCGGGCCAGCCTGGTGCAGTACGACACACCGTCGAAAATATTGGCCGAACCAGCCGACGGGTTCGTCAGGTCGTTCATCGGAACCGGTGCCGCGATACGCCGGTTGCGCCTCGAACCGGTCGGCTCCATCGCGCTCGAACCCGTCGAGGTCGTCCATGCCCGTACCGGCGCCGCCCCCGCTGAGCGGGGGCCCGATTCCGGGCGTGCTGTGCTGGTGGACGACACCGGGGGAGTGCTGCGTTGGCTGCATCCCACCGACCGTCGCGCAACCCGGACGGCCGGGAACGACCTCCCCGTTCCCATCCCCGCCGTCCCTGTCCCCATCCCCATCGCCGTCGTACGGACCGACCAGAGCCTGCACGACGCGCTGGACGCGATGCTGCACGCCCGCGATGACAGCGCGGTCGTCATCGACGAACAGGGACATCCCGTTGGCGCGCTCTCCTGGTCATCCGTTGTGCGGCAGTCTCCCGCCCGAGCTACGCGGCCGCGGCCGCCCGCGGAACCAGCCCGCCTGTCAGAGGGGCGGCGATGAGCGCAATCGCCGCGCTCGCGGATCAGGAACCGCCCGAGACACCACGGGCACCGCGGGAATCCGCCGGCCGAACAACCTTTCGCCGCCTGCTCGGCGTGCTGGCCACCCCGGCAGTGCTCATCGCGGCGTGCGTGGCGCTGTTGGCCTATCTGCACGCCCAGAACCTCGACGACATCGAGCGGCGATCGATCAGCCCGCAGCTCATCACCCAGCGGCTGATCGAGCACATCGAACTGGTCGCCGTGTCCACCGCACTGGTCATCGTGCTGGCGATACCGCTCGGCGTGCTGCTCACGCGACCACGGTTACGCCGGTTCGTCGCCCCGCTGCTCGCCCTGGCCAACATCGGCCAAGCCATCCCCTCCATGGGGGTGCTGGTACTGCTCGCGGTCACTGTCGGTATCGGGTTCCAAAAGGCGGTGATCGCGCTCGTACTCGTGTCGGCCCTGCCGGTGCTGCGTAACACCATGGTCGGCCTGCGGGGCGTTGACCGCTCGCTCATCGACGCCGGCCGGGGGATGGGGCTGACCAGAACCGCCGTGCTGTTCCGGGTGGAACTCCCGCTGGCCGTCCCCGTGATTCTGGCCAGCGTCCGGATCGCGGTGATCCTCAACGTGGGCAGCGCGACGCTGGCCGCGTTCACCAACGCCGGTGGCCTGGGCGATTTCATCAACACCGGCATCGCGCTCAACCGGACCCCGGTCCTGCTCACCGGTAGCGTCCTGACCGCCGTGCTCGCGCTGACCAGCGACTGGCTTGTCGGCCTCGCCGAACGTCACCTGCGTCCCCGTGGCCTTTAGACCGTGGCTTTGGACCGTGGCCTTGTGAGCGTGGCTGAAAAGTCCTGGCCGCGGCTCGTTGCGAACATCTCCTCCCGCGCACCTTCATCAACCCATCTGCCCCAAGGAGAAGCATCATGCGCCCACTGCCGGGCCACCGCCCGCGCCGCATCCGCATTGTCCTTGCCGTGGTCCTCACCGCTGTGACCGCGGGGTGTTTCAGCTCCAGCGGCGGTACCGTCAAGGAAGGCAGCCTCGCGCGGGGCGTCTCGCTGAAGGGCGCCACCTTCACCGTCGGGTCCAAGGAGTTCACCGAGCAGCTTGTCCTCTGCCACCTCACCAGCCTCGCCCTGCGCTCAGCCGGCGCGACGGTTCAGGAGAAGTGTGGACTACAGGGCAGCAACAGCACCCGCACCGCGCTGACATCGGGCAGCATCGACATGTACTGGGAATACACCGGGACCGCCTGGGTCAACTATCTTAAGCACACCGACCCGATCAACGACTCGGCTCAGCTGTACCAAGCCGTCGCACAGGAGGACCTGGCACAAAATCACGTCACCTGGCTCACCGCGGCACCGGCTGACAACACCTACGCCATTGTGGTGAAGACCAGTACCG
Organism: Protofrankia sp. CiT1; assembly: GCF_917627335.1. Lineage (NCBI taxonomy): Bacteria > Bacillati > Actinomycetota > Actinomycetes > Frankiales > Frankiaceae > Protofrankia > Protofrankia sp. CiT1. The sequence goes on from NZ_CAKJTP010000105.1 coordinate 12,560, forward strand.
CCAAAGAGCTCAGCGTCAGCTCGCTCTCCGACTACTCCCGGCTTGTGCGGACCGACCCGTCAAAAGCGTCCATGTGCGTCGCCAGCGAGTTCGCCGGCCGTAATGACGGCCTGCCCGGCCTGCAGAAGGCGTACGACTTCACCGTGCCCAAGGACGGTCTCGCCACCATCGCTGAGGGCGCCATCTACAGTGCGGTGGCCAAGAACAATCCCTGCAACTTCGGGGAAGCCGCCACCACCGACGGGCGTATCAGCGGGCTCGGCCTGAGCGTCCTGAACGACGACAAGCGTTTCTTCCCCATCTACAACCCCGCGCTCACCGTCCGCGAATCCGTCTACAAGGACCACCCCGACCTCGCAAAGATCATTAATGCGATCGCGCCTGCCCTGACCGACGGACTTCTCCAAGAGCTCAACGGTGACGTCGACATCAAGGGCCAGGACCCCACCCAGGTTGCCCGTACCTGGCTCCAGAGCAAGGGTTTCATCGGCACCTGAGCGGAAGCCGAGCACACTGCCAGCCTGTCGCCCGTGCTCCGCCGGCAGGGCCGGAAGCGCTCGTTTGTGAATACCTGCTGTGGGCGGTATCGGCGCGCCGCCGGCCGCCCACAGCGGTTACGTATCCGCTGCCCGGCCGTTGGCGCGGCGCGCCTGGCTACGATGTCGTCGTGTCCACGATGCCAACCAGCGGTGCCGGCCCGTTCGATTTCGCGACCGCCTTCCAGGCTCTTGTCGACAACGTCGAACTGGTGGTGCGGGGAAAGACCGAGGCGGTTTCGCTGGCGCTGACCTGTCTGTTCGCCGGTGGGCATCTGCTCATCGAGGACGTTCCGGGGCTGGGCAAGACGTCGTTGGCCCGGTGCGTCGCGGCATCGTTGGACGCGTCCTGTCACCGCATCCAGTTCACCCCGGATCTGCTGCCGTCCGACGTCACCGGGGTGACCGTCTACCGCCAGGGAAGCGGTGAGTTCGCGTTCCATCCCGGGCCGGTGTTCGCCCATGTGGTGGTGGCCGATGAGGTGAACCGGGCGTCGCCCAAGACGCAGTCGGCGCTGCTGGAGGTTATGGAGGAGGGGCGGGTCACTGTTGACGGCCAGCCCCATGCGGTGCCGCTGCCGTTTTTCGTCGTCGCCACCCAGAACCCGGTCGACATGGACGGCACGTATGCGTTGCCCGAGGCGCAGCTGGACCGTTTTCTCATGCGAGTACGGATGGGTTATCCGGATCGTCAGTCCGAAGTGGCGATTCTGCGTAATCGCCGGTCGGGTATGCGGGTGGAGGACCTGAGCCCGGTGCTGTCCACCGATGAGGTACTGGCGCTGGTCGCCGCGAGCGCGCGTACCCACGTCGCGGACACCGTGCACGAGTATGTGGTTGACGTGGTCTCGGCAACCCGCACGCTGCCGCGGCTGCGGCTGGGCGCCAGCCCGCGCGGCAGCATTGCCCTGCTGCGTGCGGCACAGGTCCGGGCCGCCGCGGCGGGGCGCACGTTCGTCACACCGGACGACGTCAAGGCGCTCGCCGCATCCGTGCTCGCGCATCGGCTGCTGGTGGCACCGGACGCGGAACTGCGTGGTTACACCGCCGAGGATGCTGTCCGCGAGGTGCTCGAGTCCGTACCGGTGCCCCGGTCGCTGGCTGGAGTGTGACCGGTATGCCCACTCGCCGATCCCGGCCGGTGGCAGGTGCCGCTGGTCCGGCGGAGACCATCCGGGCGGCCGGCGGGAGCGCGGGCGGCGCGGCCCGATCGATCGAGTGGCCCGTCCCGGGAGCCGGCGGGAGCGCGGGAGCC
>NZ_CAKJTP010000106.1:0-6085 GCF_917627335.1 Protofrankia sp. CiT1
AGACGAGTACCGGCACAACCCGCACGGGGCGCCGGAGATGTATTTCGCCCGCTCCCCCGCATGGACCTTCCTGCAACGCAGCGTGGTCAAGGCGGTGGAACCGCTGCGCCGAGGGCGGTTGCGAGAGGTCGGCCCAGCCGGCGACAATCTACGCGCGGTGGTGGACGGCCGGCTCCCATCCCACCCGGCCGCCGTGGCCCAGCTCGCCCGTTACGGCTACGACGAGGTAGCCGATGCCGGCTGCGACCGGTTCAATCCCCATGTGACGCTCGCCTGGCCCGATGACCCGAACTCCCGGGTCGACCTGATGGAACTGCCGCCGGCACAGGTGTACTCCGGTGTCCTTACCGAGCTGGCGGTGTACGGCATGAGCCCGTACGGCACCTGTACGGTCGGCCACGCGACGTTCCCGCTGCACGCACCGGCTTCGCTGGCGGCGGCAGCCACGGGTGATGACCGTCCAGGAATCTTTGAGACCGCCGTTCGCGCGGGAAAAAACATGATCGCTCGCCCGCTGGCCACCTAACCGCTAACCGCTAACCGGTCCCGGAGCCCGGCGACAGCGCACACCTACCGGGTCGACGCACCCCCGCCCCGTCCGCAGCCTTGACGCCCGCGAGCACCAGGGAACCGCCGATCGACGGAAACAGCCGCGCGAGGAACCGTACCGACATGCTCCGCTCGTCTCCGCCCACCACCACGTAGTTGGAGCGGAACCCGGTCAGCCGAAACCCACAGACGTGAAAAGTCCGCGCCAGTGACGAGTAGGTGAACGGGCGTATGTGCAGCTTCAGATACGGGTGGTGGGGGTCGATCTGCCGAGGGTTCCGCCCGAACAGGAAACGAACGCGGTCCTGCAGGGTGGCGAGATTCGGCGTGGTGACCACCAGCGCACCGCCGGGGACCAGCACCCGCCAGCATTCCCGGAGAAACGCGACCGGGTCGAAGAGATGTTCGATGATCTCACCGGCGAAGACACCGTCCACGCTGGCGGACCGCAACGGCAGCGGGCGCGAGAGGTCGGCTCGCACCATCGGGATCTGCCAGAACGCCGCCTGGCCGGGCAGGTGGGCGTCCATATCCACCATGACGGTGTGGGCGCCACGCCGACGCAGTTCTTCGCTCACGGCGCGCCCCCCGGCACCCAGATCGACGATCAGGGGCCGGGCGGCCCGGCGCCGCGTCTCCCGCGTCAACAGGTCCACGGCATCCGCCACCCGGCGTGCATGGTAAGCGGTAGCGAGATACTCGGCGACCTGCGTTCCGTCCGCGTAGGAACGTAGGTTCGCGGCGAGGATCGGGTCCATCCCTCTCCCGGGTACTCCTGGTCAGTAAGCGCCCTCACGGCGTACGACGGCGAACAGCGTCCGCCAGAGAATCACAAAGTCCATGGCCAGCGACCAGTTCTCGACATAACGCAGGTCGAGGCGGATCGACTCGTCCCACTCAAGATCAGAACGACCGCTGATCTGCCACAGCCCGGTGAGGCCCGGTTTGACCATCAACCGGCGATGCACGTCGCCCTCGTACTTCGCCACCTCCGACGGCAGCGGCGGCCGCGGGCCGACCAGCGACATACTTCCGTTCAAGACGTTGAACAGCTGGGGCAGCTCGTCCAGCGACCACTTGCGCAGGAAGCGCCCGACCGGAGTCACCCGCGGATCGTTACGTATCTTGAACAGCAGTCCCTCGGAACGCTCATTCTCCTCGCGAAGCTCTTCCAGGCGCGCTTCGGCATCGACGTACATCGAGCGGAACTTGTACATCCGGAACGTGTCGCCACCGCGACCGACCCTGGTCTGCTTGAAGATCGCCGGACCTCGGCTGTTCAGCCGGACGGCGATCGCTATCCCTAACAGTAACGGCGCGAAAATCATGACTGCCCCCAGCGCCAGCAGGCGGTCGACCAGCGCCTTCAAGACCCGCCGGGCACCGGTGAGTTCTGGTTCCTCAATATGGAGGAGCGGTAGTCCGGCCACCGGGCGGATCGAGATACGGGGGCCGGTGACGTCAGTAAGCGCGGAACTCACCAGCACATCGACGTCGCTGCCCTCGAGCGCCCACATGACCTGTCGAAGCATGTCGCTGTCCATCTGCGGACAGATGGCGACGGTCGTCGCCCTGGTCGCCTGGATCGCGGTGTGAAGGCTGTGCAGCGTTCCGACAATGGGAACCCCGAGCAGGTCGAAGCCGCTTCGTTCCGGCAGATCATGACTGTGGCGGCCCGGTGACCGGTCAAGGCAGACCCCGACCACCGACCATCCGGACGTCGGGTCATGGTGGGCCAGGCGGACGAGCGTCGCCGCGGACTCACCAGCACCGACAACCAGCACCCTGTGCAGGCAGCGACGATTACGTCGCATGTGGTGAAGGATGGCGCGCCCACCGGTCCGACCGACAAGCGACAGGATGGTGGCGGTGGGAAACGCAATAAGAATATAGCTTCGAGCAATCTCCAGCTTTGTCGCGTAGGAAATTACCGCGACGCACGCGGTGACCCGGGCCGCCGCGTTCACAACCCGCTTGAACTCCTCCGATCCACCACCGAGGAAACGTCCCTCATAGGCACGCCCGAATGCCATGGACAACGTCCAGGCCAGCGGCAGAACGCCGCTCATCAGGATGTACGGCCACGAGGACTGGACCGGATTGTCACCGAAACGCACAAAAAAAGCCATAACCGCGGCGAGTACGCAGCCTAAAAAGTCGAACACGACGAGAAGGCGGACATACCTGCGCTCCCAGGCAACCTGAGCACGGTAGCCCACCCGTTCCATGGCACCCGTAGCCGCGGAGTCCGGGACCGCGGGCCGACGCCGACGAGGCTGTCTGGCGCCCTCCGGCATGTCGCCGAAGTCGGGATCAGCCTGATCCCAGACGTCGAAACCGCGGACAAGAGGCGCCAAGCCGGCCCCTGTTGATGCCCGAGCGTCATCGGGCATTGTCTCCGTCACTGCCAGCCCCCCAGGACTCGGACACATTCTGACTGTTTGCAATCATAGGACCCCGATCCGCTCAATCAGGGAGCCCGTCAGCGGCACTCCGTCACGACCGGGTGGATGTACCCGCTCGCATCGTCGTGGCCACCGCGAACCAGCACCGATCGCCCCGGGAGCGGCCCCCGCCACGGCCGCCCAGGCTCCGTCGAACACCGTGACGGGCGGGTCGGATATCTGAACTCGATCTCCGGCAGCGCGTGCTCCGTTCCCCGGTACGGCATGGACGCGATCGCGCGGCAGGTCCGACAGGCCGCGGCAGAACCGATCGCGGTGAGTCCAGAAACCCACCCGTTCCAACAGATCGGTAAACCGAGCCGCCGCGTTCCGGCCGCCGTTGTCAGATCCTACGGGAACCGCGAAAGACATGTCGGGCCAACCGTACTGGATTACCACGCGGAAAACCGTACCAATACCACTCGAGAAGCAATCCAGCGACCCCCTTGAGGTTACCGGGGGCGGTCGACGAGGTGACGAGCGCTGAACATCCACGAACTTACGGTGACCAATGGTAGCAGAGAATCACAGCCAACCGCGATCAGTGGCCAAGTTACGCGCCGTAATTGCAGCATAATATGCAGTTTACCCGAAAGATCTCCCCGCCGGCGGATCAGAACGTGACCCGCCCAGCGGAAGAACGGGTACGAGAAGTAGCAAAGATCATCATTCCGCCGGCGGGGGTCTCCACCGCGGCACAGACTCTACGGCAGCGCCGCGACGAGATCCGCGACCGGCTTGCGGACACCGGTGAAGAACGGCGTCTCCAACCGGGTGTGTGCCCGTGCCCGGCTGCCGCGCAGGTGCCGAAGGCAGTCGACGATCCGGTGCAGCTCGTCCGCCTCGAAGGCCAACAACCACTCGTAGTCACCGAGGCCGAAGGCAGCCACCGTGTTCGCCCGGACATCAGCGAACTCCCGGCCCATGATCCCGTGTTCGGCGAGCATACCCCGACGTTCGTAGTCCGGCAGCAGATACCACTCCAGTGACCTGTTAAACGGATAAACACATACGTAGGGCCGGGGATCCTCGCGCCGGACGTAGGCGGGAACATGGTTGCGGTTGAACTCGGCCGGCCGGTGCAGGCCGACCCCGGACCACACCGCGGTCATGCTCCGTCCCAGCGCGCTCTGGCGGAACCGTTGGTAGGTCTCCTGCAACAGATCCGGATCCGGGCTCGTCCACCACAGCAGGAGGTCGGCATCCGCGCGGTAGCCGCTGAGGTCATAGACACCGCGGGTGTAGACGTCCTTGGCCAAGGCCCCGGCGAGCAGGCCTTCCACCTCCGCAATCACGGCGCCGCGGTCCGCGGGCAGCGGGTCCCGCGCCGCAAAGACCGACCAGGAAGTGTAAAGAAGCTCGGCGTTAAGATCGCGTGCGGATGGCGCGTCCGTACGCGCGGCAGTCTCGGTGCTGGTCTGCGCGGAGCCTCCGGCCGTACGGAAAGAATCATGATTATTCGGCTGGCGGCCGCTCGAAGTCTCGGACATGGCCCAATTGTCGCCCAGCCGGAGCCGCCTGACCCGGTGGTGCCAGCACCGCGTCAGTGCCGTCCGCTGGTTCTCACCGCCCGGCGTGGTCCGCCCGCACAGCGTCGTCAGCGCGCAGCACCGCTTCCGCCGCGGCCTCACCAGACCGGATACACGCCGGGATGCCGACCCCGTCGTAGCCGGCGCCGGCTAGCGCGATGCCGGCGGGCAGCGCCCGGCGCGCAGCCGCGGTCCGGTCCAGGTGACCAGGCAGATACTGCGGGAGCGCGTCAGGCCAACGGGTCACCCGGCTGGCCGCCGGGCGACCCGTCAACCCGGTCGTGCTGGCGAGCTCGGCCGCGACCACACCGGCAAGCTCGACATCAGCACGCTCCAGGTCACGTACATCACCGGCACGCCCGACGCTGGCCCGCACGATCGTGGCATCCGTACCGGCCGACAGCTGCGGCCACTTCGCGGACATGAACGTGGCCGCCTTGACGACCCCGCCCGCACGCGGCGGCACCAGATAACCGCTGCCGGGCGGTAGCCGCGCTTCACGGTAGAGAAAAGTGATCAGTGCTACCGACGCGTAAGGGACAGCGGCCAACGGTGCGGCGGCGTGCGGCGCCACCCGGGCCAGCAGCGCGCGGGCCACCGGCACGGGTACAGCGATGATCACCGCGTCGGCGTCGATGTCCCACTCGCCCGGCGCGCCGGTACCAACGACGGTGATCCGCCAACCGGCGGTTGTCCGGCTCACCGCGCGAACCGTCGTGCCCAGCAGGATCTTTGCCGCGCTGGCATCGGCGACGGCCGCGGCGAACCGTCCGAGGCCGCCGCGGACCGAGGCGAACACCGGCGCGCCCGTGGGGTCCGCGGGCGCGGTGCGCGCCCGCACCCGGCGCGCTCCGAGCAGCAGCGAACGCTCCTCGGACATGATCGGGGTCAGCTGCGGGACCGTGGCACGCAGGGACATGGCATCGGCCCGCCCCGCGTACACCCCGCCGAGCAGCGGGTCGACGAGCCGCTCGACGATCTCGCGGCCGACCCGCGCACCCACATAGCCGCCGACGGTGGGGTCCTCCGGCAGGGCTGTCCGCGGCAGCACCAGGTCGGCGGCCGCACGGATCAGACCGGCCGGTGAGAGTACCCGCGAGCGGATCAGGCCGATCGCGTCGGTCGGCACGCCGAGCAGGGTCCGCGGCGGCAACGGCCGCAGCCGGCCGGAGATCAGCAACGACGCTGCCGTGGTCGCCGGATGGACGATGTCGTGCCCCAGCCCCACATGGCGGGCGAGGCGCACGGCGTCCGGGACACGGGCGAGGAACGACTCCGCGCCCTCTTCGATGGGGAGCCCCTCGAACGGGGTCGTCCGCAGTTTGCCTCCGACACGGTCACCGGACTCGACCACGGTGATCTCGGCCCGGCCCCGCAGCGCATGCGCCGCGGCCAGCCCCGCGATGCCCGCTCCGACCACGACGACCCGCATGCGGACCCGCTCCTCCCGATCGCGGCCGCCAGCCCGGTGCGGCCGCCGCGAGTCCAGTCTCCCTCCGTACCCGGCGGCCGGTTCAGGCCGCCCCGAGAATGTGCGGTATCAGCACATGCCGGCGACCGACC
>NZ_CAKJTP010000106.1:6535-11055 GCF_917627335.1 Protofrankia sp. CiT1
TATCCGGGGGAGGCCGCATGAACCAGGTCCACGATGTGGGCGAGCACGCCAGGATCGGTCTCGGGCAGCACTCCGTGCCCAAGGTTGAACACGTGGCCGCCGGCCTTGCCACCACGGACGCACACGTCGTGGACCTTGTCCGCCAGGACGTCCGCCGGCGCGAAGACGGCGGCCGGGTCGAGGTTGCCCTGGACCGCACGCATCGGGCCGATCCGCCGGGCGGCCTCGTCCAGCGGGACCCGCCAGTCCACCCCGACGACATCCGCGCCGGCCTCCGCCATGGCGCCGAGCAGTTCGCCGGTGTTCACCCCGAAGTGGATGCGCGGGACGCCGGCATCGGCGAATGCGGCAAGCACGCGCTCGCTGTGCGGAAGCACATAACGGCGGTAGTCGACCTCGTCCAGTACACCGGCCCACGAGTCGAACAGCTGGATGGCGCTGACGCCCGCCTCAACCTGGACCCGCAGGTAGCCGATGGCGATGTCGGCGAGCCGTCCCAGCAGCTCGTGCCACAGCCGTGGCTCGGTGTACATGAGCTGCTTGGTGCGGGCATACGTCCGGCTGGGACCGCCCTCGACCAGGTAACTGGCAAGGGTGAACGGCGCGCCGGAGAAACCGATCAGCGGGATCGGCCCGAGCTCGCCGACGAGCGTGCGGACGGCGTCGGCCACATACGGCACGTCATCGCCGGTGACTGGCCGCAGCCTGCTCAGCGCCGCTCGGTCACGGATCGGATCCGCGACGACCGGGCCGACACCGGCGACGATGTCGATGTTCATACCAATCGCGACAAGCGGCAGGACGATGTCGGAGAACAGGATCGCGGCGTCGGTGCGGAAACGCCGCACCGGTTGCAGAGTGATCTCGGTCACCATGGCTGGATCGCGACAGGAGTCGAGCATGGCGATGTTGGCCCGCAGCCGGCGATACTCCGGCAGCGCGCGGCCGGCCTGCCGCATGAACCACACTGGCGTGCGCTCGGTGGGCTCGCCTCGACACGCCCGCAAGAACAGCGCATCGCGCGGTTCGGGCTCTCCAACAGACGCGCCCGAGGTTTCACCCCCGGGCACCGCTACGCAATACATGGACTCGATGGTTGCATGCCGGACGCGCCCGCTGCGCAGACGGCGACCTCAATCGCCGCGACATCGGTCACGCCCCACCAGGGGGGACGAAGTTCTCACGAAGAGTAATGGAAAATGAAGCCCGCGACAACGGCCGTGGCAGGCCTCCCGGTCGCGACTATCTTCGACGTGACGTAGAAAGATGTGGCAGACCGTGAACCGACCTGACGTAGCGGACATCCGCCCGCGGCCGCTCCCCAGCGGATCCGTACCGGGGGGTTACGCCGCGATGGGCACCAACAGGCACCGTGGAGGCCAGGACATGCCAACTGCCGATAGCCCCCGCGGCGAAGAGGGCGACGCGCGGATGCTCGCACCCGCGCGGGTTCTCTCGGTCGCCGAGGCGACGTCCTTCCTCCTCCTGCTGGTCGCGACCGCGCTCAAGTACGGCACCGGCCACCCCGGCGGGGTCCGGGTACTCGGCCCGATCCACGGCGGGCTCTTCCTCGCCTACTGCGCGATAATGATCGCCGTCGCCCGCGACCACCGCTGGCCGGTGTCGAAGACGCTGTTGGCGCTCGGCGCCGCCGTCCTGCCCATCGCTCCCTATGCGGTGGAACGCCGCTGGCTGCGCCCGCCCGTCGCCGGCCGCGTACGGACGCCCGCGGACAGCTCGGCCGCGCCCGCACCGACCGCGCCCGGAAGCACCCCCGCGGCCTAAGAGCGCCCACAATCCACCATTTTCACTAAAAGTATCCACCTGAACACACTTGAACATACACGACACGCCGAGCCCGAATACGTGGCTCTGCGGCTGGTCCGTGCCACCGTCAGGGACGGTCCGAATGGGACGAGAGGGTCCGTGATGTCCACGCGCGCCCTCCTGACGGGACGTGCCCTAGGAGTGGTGTTCGGGTGGAACAGGCCCATGCGGGCGCTGACGGGCTGACCCAGCGGGTGTGCCCCGAGTGCGGCGACACGCGCGGTTTCGAGCAGCCACCATGCGTGGACGGACACGGAATGGACTGTCCTGAACGCGCATGCGTCGACTGCGGAACAGCGCTGTTCGTCGACCCGCGACAGATCGTCGCCAGGCCGGAGCGGACATCCGCGCGAGCGCCGCGCCGGTTCGCTGGCCAGCCGATCCGGCACCGGTCGCGCCATGTCGCCTGACCGGCCGGCCGGCCGGCGGCTCTGGCGGGTCCGGGCCGGTCACCCGGTCGCCCGACCGCTGTCGCGCGCGTACGGTCAGGACGTCCTAACGTGACGTCCATGGGCGCATCGCTGTCTCCGGAGGGCGCGCCGCCGGTCTTCGTGGCCGCCACGTCCGCGCTACGGGACGCGTTGGGGCGGGCTCCGGCAGAGATCACCCTGCATGAGATCCAGGCGCCCGCCAGACTCGCGCCGTATGCGTTCGCCATCGCCGGTGGTCTGTCCCGTGACGACGACGAAGCGGCCTCCGGACGATTGATCCTCCTTCTCGATCCGGCTGGGCACAGCGCCTGGGAGGGCACCGCGAGGTTCGTCTGCTATGCCCGAGCGGCCGTCGACACAGAGATCGCGATAGACCCGTGCCTGCCCGAAGTCGCCTGGTCGTGGCTGTGCGAGGCGCTGGAGGCGAATCATGCCGCATACCGTGCGCTGGGCGGCACCGTGACCATCACGAACTCGCGGCGGTTCGGTGTTCTCGCGGCGGACGGTCACAGCTCGGACGTGGAACTGCGCTGCTCATGGTCACCGGACTGGGCCGAGACGACCGGTGCCGCTGGCCGCCGTGGCTGGCGGCCAGCGGAGGCCGTGGCCCAGCTGCACGCCTTCGCGGACCTGCTCACCGCCATGGCCGGCCTGCCACCGCGGCTCTGCGGAGTCGTGCCCCTGCCATCCCGCCGCGGCTGAGCAGTCCCCGCGAACCCAGCCGAATTTATGATCATGACAGTTATCTTCGTCACTCTTCCCAAGGCACAGTCGAGAACTCTCCGTACTTAAATGGATACTAGCAGTACAATTAATCGCTCAACTCGAGGCCGATCACGAACCCACACCGATTTAGTCGGGCCGCGTCCGCCCGAGCGCCCTGCTCATCGCCTGCTTCGGACGTACGATCGCCGATCGTGACGTCGACGGTTCCGGATTCATCGCACCAGCAAAACCAAGATCCCGGTGGCGGCGCGGAGCACGCTCGGCCGCTCTTGGAGCCGTCCGAAGGCATCCCCCCCGTCATCGTCGATGAGGCGTCGCTACATGCGGCCGCGGCACGGCTGGCCGCCGGGAACGGCCCGGTGGCCTTCGACGCCGAGCGGGCATCGGGGTATCGCTACAGCCAGCGGGCCTATCTGGTCCAGATCCGCCGCCGCGGATCCGGCACCCACCTCATCGACCCAGTCGCGCTGCCCGACCTCGTCCGCATCCAGCAGGCCGTCGGTGACGCCGAGTGGGTGCTGCACGCCGCCAGCCAGGACCTGCCCTGCCTGGCCGAGCTCGGTCTGCGTCCGGGCGCGCTGTTCGACACCGAGCTTGCCGGCCGGCTGCTCGGTTACGAGCGGGTGGGGCTGGGGATCATGGTCGAAAAAGTGCTGGGTTTTTCCCTCGAGAAGGGACATTCAGCGGCCGACTGGTCGACCCGGCCGTTACCAGAACCGTGGCTGCGCTATGCCGCGCTCGACGTCGAACTTCTCATCGAGCTGCGCGACGCGCTGCACGGCGAGCTTGCGGCCCAGGACAAACTGCGGTTCGCCCGCGAGGAGTTCGCCGCGATCGCCGCGGCTCCCCCCCGTGAGCCACGACCGGAGCTGTGGCGGCGCACCAGCGGGATCCACCGGGTTCGCAACCGTCGCCAGCTCGCCGCGGTCCGTTCGATGTGGACGACCCGGGACCGGATCGCCCGCGAACGGGACATCGCTCCCGGCCGGGTGCTGCCAGACAGCGCGATCATTGACGCGGTCCTCAACAACCCCGCCGACGTCGAGGCCCTGACCCGGCTACCGATCTTCTCCGGCCCACGGCTGCGCCGCAACGCGCGGACCTGGCTCACCGCGCTGCGGGAAGCCGCCAGCCTGCCCGAGGACACGCTGCCGCCGGCGGTCGCGCCCGGGGGTGACGGGCTACCGCCGCCGAACCGCTGGGCCGATCGTGATCCGGTGGCGGCAGCCCGGCTCGTCCGGGTACGCGCCCAGCTGGGCGCCATCGCCGCCGAGCGGAGCATGCCGGTGGAGAACCTGTTGGAGCCGGCCCTCGCCCGCCGGCTCGCCTGGTCGCCACCGGCGGCGCCAGCATCGGTCGAGATCGTCGCGGAGCTGCTGCGCAAGGGCGGCGCCCGGCCATGGCAGGTGGAGCTCACCGCCAGCCCGATCGCGAGCTGCCTGTCGGCACCGCCAGCACCGCCAGAGCGGCTTGACGAGCCTGCGCCGCGGCGGGATCCGGCCGCGTCGGCCGACGGCGGCACCGGATAGGGCAGCA
>NZ_CAKJTP010000106.1:11473-15155 GCF_917627335.1 Protofrankia sp. CiT1
CAGTAGCACCGGATGGGACGCGGCAGGCCCAAGGCCCCGCTTCGCGGTCAGCTCGGCGGAGCGGGGTATGGGGTTACCCATGAGTAACAGAGTGCCGTAGGCTTCGGTGTGCCGGCAACCACGTCGGCACCGGCTTTGTCCGGGTCTCGCGCAGAGCCGAAGACGGTGCGATCGCTTTTCACGATCATTTTTTGCCACCGCCGGAGGCCGAAGTCGCCGCAATGCTGTCAGGAGGCACAGGTGTTCCTAGCTGCCCGGGACTCCGTCCGCGACGTCGTGTTCGTCGACGGTGTCCGCACCCCCTTCGGCAAGGCAAAGGGGGTCTATGCTGAAACACGCTCGGATGATCTCATCGTCAAGGTCATCCGTGAGCTGCTGCGACGCAATCCGTCGCTGCCGGCCGAACGGATCGACGAAGTGGCGATCGCGGCCACCACGCAGATCGGTGACCAGGGCCTGACCATCGGCCGGACCGCGGGCATCCTGTCCGGTCTGCCGCGGTCCGTGCCCGGTTACGCCATCGACCGCATGTGTGCCGGGGCGGTCACGGCGGTCACGACCACCGCGTCGGCCATCGCCATCGGCGCCTACGACGTCGCGATCGCGGGCGGGGTCGAGCACATGGGCCGCCACCCGATGGGCGAAGCTGTCGACCCCAACCCCCGTTTCGTCTCCGAACAACTGGTCGACCTATCCGCGCTGGTCATGGGGCAGACCGCGGAGAACGTCCACGACCGCTACCCGAAGATCACAAAAGCACGGGTGGACGCCTACGCGCTCGCGTCCCAGCAGAAGGTGGCCAAGGCATACGCGAACGGCTGGATCCAGCCTGATCTGGTCCCGGTCGCGGGCCGGCACGCCGAAAGCGGCTGGGAGCTGGTGACAGCGGACGAACCACCCCGCCCGGACACCACGGTGGCGGGGCTCGCCGGTCTGAAGACCCCGTTCCGCCCCCACGGCCGGGTGACCGCGGGGAACTCGGCCGGCATCAACGACGGCGCGACCGGATGCGTGCTCGCCGCCGCGGACGTCGCCGAGGAGCTCGGCCTCACGGCGAAGATGTCGCTGGTCGGTTTCGGCTTCGCCGGAGTCGAGCCCCACGTGATGGGGATCGGGCCGATCCCGTCCACCCAGAAGGCCCTGGCCCGCACCGGCCTGTCCATCGACGACATCGGCCTGTTCGAGCTGAACGAGGCCTTCGCTGTCCAGGTGCTGGCCTTCCTCGACCACTTCGGCATCTCCGATGACGACCCGCGGGTGAATCCCTACGGCGGCGCGATCGCCCTGGGGCATCCGCTGGCGGCCAGCGGCGTGCGGCTGATGACCCAGCTCGCCCGCCAGTTCGCCGAGCACCCAGAGGTCCGTTACGGGCTCACCGCCATGTGCGTGGGCCTCGGCATGGGCGCGACGACCATCTGGGCGAACCCGCACTTCGGCACCGCCGCGAACACCTCGCAAGCGGCTGACCGGACAGGAGAGGCAGCATGACCTCGACCGACACGCCGGCCCTGGAGTATCCGGGCGAAGTGGTGACGCAGGCTCACGTCCGCTATGTGACGCTGCCTGACGTGGCCGGGCCGATCGCGCTCATCACCCTGGACAACGGCCTGGACCACACCCGGCCGTCGACCTTCGGCCCCGCCGGGCTACGCAACCTGCTCGCCGCCATGGACGAGATCGAGACGCACGCCCCGGCTGTGGCGGCCATCGCCGTCACCGGTAAGCCGTTCGTCTTCAGCGTCGGCGCCGACCTGTCCTTCCGGACCTCCTTCACCGATCCGCAGGCTGTCCGGCCCGCCATCCACGCGTTCAGCGAACTCGGGCACGCGGCGATGCGCCGGATCGGTGCGGGCCGTTTGCACGGCCGCAAAGTGCCCACCTTCGCGCTGGTCAACGGTGCGGCGCTGGGCGGCGGCCTGGAACTGGCACTGCACTGCGACTATCGGGCCGTGTCCGCGGCGGTCCGGACGCTCGCCCTGCCCGAGGTCTTCCTCGGGCTGGTACCGGGGTGGGGCGGAACCCAGTTGCTACCGAATCTGGTCGGCGCGGACACCGCGGTCACCATCGCCGTCGCGAACCCGCTGAGCCAGAACAGGATGCTCAACGCCGGTCAGGCGGCCGAGCTCGGCCTCGCGGACGTCCTGCTGGAACCGGCGGACTTTCTGGAGGAGGCACTGCGCTGGGCCGGCCGGGTCATCCGCGGTGAGATCGACCCGGCGGCCGCGCGGACGCCGGTGCGGCGCGGCCAGGCCTGGGCGGACGCGGTCACCCGCGGCCGTGCCCTGGCTGACGCCAAGCTGCACGGCGCGGCACCCGCGGCATACCGTGCGCTGCAACTGATCGAGCTCGCCGAGACCGCCGACCTCGACGCTGGTCTCGCGGCCGAGGCTGACGCGCTCGCCGACGTCGCGGTCACCGAGGAGCTGGTCGCCAGCCTCTACGCCTTCGACCTGGTGCAGAAGCGGGCGAAGCGCCCGGTCGGCGGTCCGGACAAGGCGCTGGCACGCCCGGTCACCAAGGTTGGTGTGGTTGGCGCCGGCCTGATGGCGAGCCAGCTCGCGGCGTTGTTCGCCCAGCGTCTGGAGGTCCCGGTCGTCCTGACCGACATCGACCAGACCCGCCTCGACGCCGGTGTGGCCGCCGTCCACGCCGAGATGGACAACCTGCTGGCCAAGAAGAAGCTCTCCCCGGACAGGGCGTCCCGGCTGAAGGCAAGCGTGACCGGCTCGCTGACCAAGGATGTGTTCGCCGATGCCGACCTCGTCATCGAGGCCGTGTTCGAAGATCTCGCGGTCAAGCGGAAGGTGCTGGCCGAGCTGGAGGCGGTTGTCAGCCCGACGGCCCTGCTGCTGACCAACACCTCGGCGCTGTCGATCAGCGCGATGGCCTCGGAGCTGACGCATCCGGAGCGGGTAGCCGGGCTGCACTTCTTCAACCCGGTGGCCGTGCTGCCGTTGGTCGAGGTGGTACGAGGCAAGCAGACCGATGACGCGGCGATCGCGACCACCCTCGCGGTCGTGAAGAAACTCAAGAAGAACGCGGTACTCACCACCGACACTCCGGCGTTCGCCCTCAACCGCCTGCTCGTCCGGTTCATGGACGAAGTGCTCGGCGCGATCGAGAACGGTACCCCCCCGGCCGAGGCCGACCAGGCACCGGAACCCCTCGGCCTGCCGATGTCCCCGCTGGCGTTGCTTGAGCTGGTCGGCCCGCCGATAGTCCTCCACGTCGCCGAGACCCTCCACGCCGCCTATCCCGACCGCTTCGGCAAGCCCGAGGGCCTTGCCCGGCTGGTCGCCGCCGGCCGGGCCAACGTCCACGCGGGGACGGGAGACTCACGGAAGATCGACCAACAGGCGGCTGAGCTCCTGCGGGTCCAGACCGGCGGTGACACCCCGGTACTGACCGGTGAGCAGGTGCGGGAGGCGGCGCTGGCCGCACTCGCCGAGGAGATCCGCATCCTGCTCGACGACGGCGTCGTCGCCGAAGCCGCCGATGTGGACCTGTCCCTGATCCTCGGCGCCGGGTGGCCGTTCCACCTCGGTGGCATCACGCCCTACCTGGATCGCACCGGTATCAGCGAGAAGGTCACCGGCCGTCGTTTCAGCCCACCGGGCGTCGCAACCATTTCCTAGTGGTCGCCGCCGGAAGTTGTTCGGGGGGTGCCGGATGACAGACGGAT
>NZ_CAKJTP010000107.1:0-543 GCF_917627335.1 Protofrankia sp. CiT1
AGGTGCTTCCTGGCAAGGCGGAAGCCGGAAGGCCGAAGGCCGAACCGGCAGCGGATGCGCCCCATCGGTTCGGCCGGCAGCGAAGCCAGCGACCGGCTGGGCGTGGATCGCCTGGACAGAAGATTCAAAACAGGCTCAACGCATGTACGTTTCGTGCTGACATGCCGCGGCCTTCGGCATAAAAATCTCCCCCGCGGCCCCGCGTAACGCCAACAACGCGGTTGTGCGGCCCCAGCGCCGCGTCTGGAGCACGGGCACCCGGAGCGGCGGGCACCCGGGACGCGGCGTCGCGGGGCTGCGGCGTGCATCTCGCCGCAGCCCATCCGTCGCCGCGCGATGCACGCACCCCAGCCCCGCTCTTTGATCCACACCGCTATTGCCGGAGCCTCGTAAGAGCGTGTGTGAGATCGGGCTTTCGATCAGTGAGCCGCGTCCAGGCGCTCCCTGGCAAGGCGGAAGGCCGAAGCGATACCGGATGAGTTGTATCGGTGTGGCCGACAACGCAGCCAGGGGGCGCCTGGGCGCGGCGAGCCGGAATGACGA
>NZ_CAKJTP010000107.1:1008-7278 GCF_917627335.1 Protofrankia sp. CiT1
TAAGGAGTCCTGATCTCCAAAACGAGAACACGCCCCGCGGGCCCGCGATGGTGTAGATCTTCGACTGGCAGACCGCCTCGCCTTCCAGCCGAAGATCCTAAAGACGCCCGGACGTACCGAAGCGTCCCACCGTCAGCGGCCTTGACACATCAGAGAAACAACTGCCGCCCACGCTTGGGACAACCGCCGTACCGACATCCCCCTTGGATCTAGCCTGATCGCACCTCAAGCAACGGAGGCTCCCAAGCAACTGGCAACCCTCCGTAACTGGAACTTATGGACCATGGCGACAAAAAAGGAGGACCCGATGCATCCGATCGCACCGGCGTGGAGCTATACCTCGCTTCCCACGGATGGGATTCCCTTGAGGAGCGCGCGGACCTCCGCCTCCCGGTAGCGGCGGTGACCGCCAAGGGTGCGTATCGAAGTGAGCTTGCCCGCTTTGGCCCACCGGGTCACGGTCTTCGGGTCAACTCGAAACATGGTTGCCACTTCGGCGGGCGTCAGCAGCGGCTCAGCGTCCGGTGTTCTCGTCGTCATTGTGTTGGCCTCCCGTCACAGAGCGTTGCTCCGTCCCATACAGATCGTGCATCCTTCGGGGGCATTTCGGACATGGCACGTCAGGACCATCTGCTGACTAGTCACACGACGTCCGAAGCGAGCAGCCACGCTCAGTTATCGATTGCAAGCCGTCAGCTTGCAGACTCCCTTGCTTGAACCGGTCTCCACCGGTTCAAGACTCGCTCATAGGCCGCAACCGCCACATCTGTTCGCCCTCGGCGTAACGCGTCGAGGGCCTCGTCGAGGTCTTCGACCGACGTGTCGTTACGCAGGGCGTCGTCGTCGAGCAGATCCACGAGCCCGCCGTAGTCGAGCTCGATCCAGCTGTGCGGATGAAAGTCCGCCAGCCACCCTCTGATCTCAGCCAGGCCATCGACGCCCGGCGAGTCCGGAGCGACCCTGCGCAGCACCTCCAACGCCTCCAGCGCCAGTCCGACCCGCCGCCGGGCAAGGCTCATCGACGTCCGGTACGACAGCGACCGGTTGGCGCTGTCACCGGTGACCAACATGCGCTCCGCCGGAGCGAACAGGACGAACCATGGTGGTGGCACCATCCAGGTGCACGTCTGGACGTAGACCTTGAGATCCGGGCGGCGGGTACGCCAACGATCAAGCTCGATCTCGGCGGGGTCCGCGAGCCGCCGCGGGATGAAGGCCTCCGCCACCCGATCCGGCAAGCCACCGCGGAACTCCATCGCCGCCTGCCACACCCGCAGCTGGGTGTACCAGGGACAGACGAACATCAGGCCGTCGGCCATCTGGATGAAGGCGGACTCGTCCGCGACGTCCAACGACGGCCGGATGGTAGCGACCAGGGCGATAACCCGCTCCTGGCGAGCACCGGCACGGCGGCTGGGGAGCCGGCCCTTGGCCGCGTAGCGCTCCCAACGGAGTCGCTCAGCCGGCGGAAATGCCGCCAGCGGTTCGTACACCCGCAGATAAGCCGCTGGACTGACCACGGGAGCCACAGACAGATCCTGGCACGCCACGGCCTCAGCGGGGGGCCGCAGGGCGCCGCGGAGCCCGCCGCCGGCCCGCGGCCGACCGCCCGTCGACCTTTTTGTTCTCGTGTCCGGGCATGGCTGGATAGGTTGCGGACACGAGCCACGCCCCTTAGTGGTCGGCGCCGGCAGCCCCCGAAGGACTCCCAGCGCCGACCACTTATGTGCGCTTGCCAGCCAACCTTCTCCGGCGAAGGGAGCCCCACCGGTGCGGTCCGTCTTCACCGCCGGCTCACAGCATGAACAGGTGACGTTCTGCGTGGATCCCGCCAGCGGGCTGCGTGCGATCATCGCAATCTATTCCACGGCCCTCGGCCCGGCTCTCGGCGGGACCAGGTTCCATCCCTACGCCGACGAGGACGCGGCCCTGCTTGACGTCCTCGCCCTGTCCAGGGCCATGGCCTACAAGGCCGCCTGCGCCGGCCTCGACCTCGGCGGCGGCAAAGCAGTGATCATCGGCGACCCGCACCGAGACAAGTCGGAGCGGCTGCTGCGCGCGTACGGGCGCTTCGTCAGCTCGCTCGGGGGCCGCTATATCACCGCTTGTGACGTCGGCACCTACGTCGAGGACATGGATGTCATCGCCCGTGAGTCCCGCTGGGTCACCGGCCGGTCGCCGCTGCATGGCGGCTCCGGCGACTCCGGCATCCTGACCGCCTACGGCGTGTTCGAGGGGATGCGTGCGTGCGCCGAGCACGTGTGGGGCACGCCGTCGCTCGCCGGCCGCCGGGTCGCCGTCGCCGGGCTCGGGAAGGTCGGCCGGCGCCTGGTACGCCGGCTGCTCTCCGACGGCGCCACGGTGGTCGCCGCGGACGTCAGCCAGGCCGCCCTGGATCGCGTCCGCGCGGAGCATCCCGAGGTCGAGCTCCGGGCCGATCCCGATGCGCTGGTCAGCGCCGACGTCGACGTGTACTCGCCCTGCGCGCTGGGCGGGGCGCTCACCGCGGAGGTGGTGGGCGCCCTGCGTGCGCGCGTCGTGTGTGGCGGAGCTAACAACCAGCTCGCCGACGCCGGAGTGGATCAGCTACTGGCCGCCGCGGGTGTGCTCTACGCGCCCGACTTCGTGGTCAACGCGGGCGGCCTCATCCAGGCCGCGGACGAGTTCGAGGGTTACTCGCACGAACGGGCACAGGCCAGGGTCAGCCGTATCTTCGCCTCGACGCTGGACGTTCTCGCCCACGCCGAGCAGACCGCGGTCACCTCCACCGTCGCCGCCACCCAGCTCGCCGAACGCCGGATGGCCGAGATCGGACAACTACGCACGATCCTCGTACCATGACTCCAGGCAAGCAATTTCAGATTTCGACCTGTGGCACACATCACATGCCGCTCATCGCGATCGCCTCGCGGCCTGAGAACTGTCGGGTTGGCGTGCCCAGGAGCCCGCGATCCCTGTAGTCTCGGGAGGCACGAGATAATGAGAGCACCGGGGCGGGTCCCCGTCGTCATGTTCGAGGGGGTCGAGCCATGGGGCGCGGCCGAGCAAAGGCCAAGCAGACGAAAGTCGCCCGCGAACTCAAGTACAACTCGCCCAACATGGATCTGGATCGCCTGAAAGCCGATCTAGGTGCCGGTAGCGCGCGAGAAGACATCGCGGACGATCCGTACTCGGATGATTCCTACGAGTACGACTACGCCGACGAGGACGAGGACACCGGTCGGCGGTAAGTAACACCAGCATGGTTGCGGGTCTCCGGATTCCGGGCTCCCATGTGACCAAGGGCGACGCGATGGTGATCATTATCGCGTCGCCGGCGGCCACAAGGAGCCCATGCGGTCATGGCCTACCAGGTCGAAAAACGGCCGCGTGGCCCTTGCGTGCCCGCGTTCACGGGATCCGGCGCCGCATCCATGCATGCTCTTTGGCGCATGCCATCAGACCATGGTGTCCGGGCGCGGCCGGCCTCGGCGGACAGCCGCCAGAAGCCGGTGACCCGTGCGCCGCATTCGGCGATGGCTCCGGTGTGGCCTGTGCCCTGATGAACGGTACTTCCGTCAACCATTCCGGTCCGTACGGACTCGACCGGCACACGTGGCAAACTGACGGAGTCGGATCCCCGCCGACGGATGAAGATCATCCAGCAAACCGAAGGACGCACGATCATGGTTCTTTTCAGGCGTCCAGAAGCTTTGCGGAACTCCGGCTGGCGGGCCGCACCGACCGTTCCGACCAAGTGGATCTTGGACTGAACGTATGAGCCTACAAGAAGGCTGCTTGTGGGCATCAGCGCGTTGCCCACAAGGTCGAGACGGGGGCCGGCTACATGTCCACCAAGCCGCCAACCGGGCAGCGGCCGACGGCCTCCCCTTCTGATGCTACCCAAGGTAGCGTCGCGCTCGTCCCTTCTCGCACACTCACGACGCTACGCGGCGCGTTCTCGCTCACATCCCTGCTGGTCGCGGCAGGTGGGGGAATCCTGGCCGCGTGGGACGACAGGCCCCGCTGGGACGCGTTCACCCTGATACCGGGCGCGTGGGTTGTCGTGCTCGCCGTCACAGGGATGCTGGCACCGCGTTTCGTCGTCCGGCGCGGACCTCGCCAAACGTTGTTACACAGCGCCATCGTGACCGCGGGCACCATCCTCGCCATCCTGACGGCGGCCGTGTTCATGGGCAGCCGCAGCCCGCTGGTGGCGTTCCCTGCCCCACAGGCCTTCGCGGCGGCGGCTGTCGCCACCGCGCTCTACACGGTCTCGATGTTGATCCAGACCGCCGCCACCGCCCGTTGGTCGGCTCGAGCACCCACCGAGTACCTCCGCTGCGTCCCGTGGCTCGGCGCGGCAGGCATGACCGCCACTTTCGGCCTACTGGTGGTCACGACCACGTATTGGAAAGCGATCACGTTGTTCGCGGTCCCGCTCGCGGCGGCCGGTCTCACCATCGCCTATCAGTTCAGACTGCGGTCACTGGCGGAGAGCAATCGCTGGAAAGAGATCAATTTCGTGTCCCGGGAACTCGCGGACGGGGACGAATCGGCCATCGTCGGAATCGCCCGGCACCGGGCCGCGACGCTGTTCCAGGCAGACGACACCGCGCTGCTGCTCTGGCCCACCCCATCGGCGCACCTGGACGCCCCCAGCGAGGTGGCCGACCTGCCTCCGGCTCCGGAAAGCGCACCGGTCGCGAGCCATGCGCCAGCGCCGCTCCGGCGCCGCCCTCGAGCGGTACGCCAGGTCCAGGAGATTGCCGCCCCGCTGATGGCGGGCAAGCTGTGGATCGGTGTTCTCACGTTGTCCTTCCGCCAACCGGTGGCCTGGCACGAACGCGAAGATCAAATACTTGTCGCGTTCACCCACACCGTCTCCCACGCTCTCGCCCACACCCGGCTCAATGCCCACGCGCGCCGACAGGCACAGGAACAGGCGCACGACGCCAACCACGACTGGCTGACCGGACTCGGCAACCGGCGCCTGTTGATGGCAAGAACCACCGCTGAACTCGAACGACAATCCGTGACCGGCGGCTGCGTCGGCCTTATTATGATCGACCTCGATCGCTTCAAGATCATAAATGACACCCTTGGGCACAGCGCCGGCGACCGCGTCCTGCAAGCCATCGCCGAACGGCTGCGCCGGAGCAGCCGGGACAGCGATGTGGTCGCACGGCTCGGTGGGGACGAGTTCGCGGTTCTCATCACCCGCGTCGAAAGTCCGGCACAGGTCGAGACGGTCGCGGCGGAACTCGCCGATGTGCTGTGCCGCGACGTCGTCTTGGACGGCATACCGCTGGCCGTGGAGGCGTCGCTCGGCGTCGCCTGCTGCCCGGACGACGGCACGACCAGCGAAGAACTGTTACAACACGCCGACATAGCCATGTACCAGGCGAAATGCTCCCACCCTCGATGGCGGAGATTCACAGCCGACAGCCACGATGCCTCACTCGAACGCCTCGCGCTCGTGGCGGAGCTGAAATCCGCGATCAGCGAAAACGAGCTCG
Source organism: Protofrankia sp. CiT1 (assembly GCF_917627335.1). NCBI lineage: Bacteria > Bacillati > Actinomycetota > Actinomycetes > Frankiales > Frankiaceae > Protofrankia > Protofrankia sp. CiT1. The sequence goes on from NZ_CAKJTP010000107.1 coordinate 6,507, forward strand.
TGCTCAACTACCAGCCCCAGGTCAAGCTGCAAACCGGTCAGATCAGTGGTGTCGAGGCACTCGTCCGTTGGGACCACCCCTCTCGGGGGATGCTCTCCCCCGAGAGGTTCGTTCCCGCGGTCGAACAGTCCGGGCTGGTACAGGACTTCACCAGGGTGATCCTGGAGCAGGCTCTGATCGCCTGCGCCGGCTGGCGCGCCAGCGGCTTCGACATCACGGTGTCGGTCAACCTCTCCGCCCGCAATCTCCTGAACACCGACCTTCCCGGCGAAGTGGCAAAACTGCTGGTGAAGTACAGTGTGCCGGCCTCTTCGCTCACACTGGAAATCACCGAAACCGCGATGATGGCGGACAAGACGACAGCCCATCGGCTTCTTGGCGGCCTCCGGGAGATCGGCGTCCGGATCGCTGTTGACGACTTCGGTACCGGCTTCTCCTCCCTGACCCTGTTGCAGGAACGGGTGCTCGACGAGGTCAAGATCGATCAGACCTTCGTCCGAAAACTACTGGTCGAGCAAGGCGACGCGGCGATCGTCGCAGCCACCATCCACCTGGCGCACACCCACAACCTGCGGGTGGTCGCGGAAGGGGTGGAGACCGCCGAGCTGATGGAAGCGCTGACGGCGTTGCACTGCGACTTCGCCCAGGGGCTGCACATCGGCGCGGCCATGCCGCTGGCCGAGCTGACCAGCCGGCTGCGGGAGGCCGCTTCCACCCCGCGGCTGGCCGTGGGCACGAACGCTCGGATCCTGCCGCTGCACCGCCGGCGCCC
>NZ_CAKJTP010000107.1:7706-14969 GCF_917627335.1 Protofrankia sp. CiT1
GGTCAGATCGTTCACAGCGCCGTCGGCATCGCCACGAACGACCTCGCCGATGATCCATGCCGGTATCCCGCGCGCGGCGAGCAGATCGAGAGCGGCCGAGGCGTCACTATCGGCCAGGACCGCGACCATCCCCACACCGAGGTTGAACGTCCGTTCCATCTCGGCCGCCGCAATACCGCCACGCTCGGCGACCAGAACGAACAGGGGCGGCGGTGCCCAGGTGGAACGATCCAGGCGGGCGGTCATCTCGGCGGGAATCACCCGGGCCAGATTGGCCGCGAGCCCACCACCGGTGACGTGCGCGAAGGCGTGGACGTCCAGCGCCGCGGCCAGCGCCAGGCAGTCACGGGCGTAGATCCGCGTAGGGGTGAGCAGAGCCTCGCCAAGAGTGACACCCAGGCTGTCCTCATAGCGCTCCAGAACGGCCCGCCCCTCGGCCGACACCCCGCCCGCGCCATCGGGATCGACCGGGCCGAGCAGCACATGACGGACCAGGGAGTAGCCATTGGAATGCAGACCTGACGAGGCCATCGCCACCACCGCGTCCCCGGAGCGCACCCGCTGCGGGCCGAGCAGCGCATCCGCCTCCACCACGCCGACACCGGTGGCAGCGAGATCGTAATCGTCCGCGCCCATCAGGCCGGGATGCTCAGCGGTCTCCCCGCCGACGAGTGCGGCGCCAGCCTGCTGGCAGCCGAGCGCGATCCCGGCGACGATCGCGGCGATCCGCTCCGGGACGACGGCACCGCAGGCGATGTAGTCGAGCAGGAACAGCGGTTCAGCGCCACAGACCACCAGGTCGTCCACGACCATCGCGACCAGGTCGACACCGACGGTGTCATGCCGGCCGACGGCCCGCGCAACAGCAATCTTCGTACCGACGCCGTCGGTCGACGAAGCGAGCAGGGGACGCCGGTAACGGGTGACGTCGAGCGCGAACAGCCCGGCGAAGCCCCCGAGCGATCCGACCACCTCCGGGCGGGTGGCCCGTGCGACGTGCCCGCGCATGAGGGCGACCGCCCGGTCCCCGGCGTCGATGTCCACGCCCGCGTCCAGATAGGACACGTTCGTCGCAGGCCGGCCAGGTGGCACGTCCGGGGCACTCGGGCCGGCCCGACCGACCGAGCTGCCCGAACCGGGCGGCGGCGCGCTCACCGTTGCCGCGTCGCCGGGCCGGCGCTGTCGACGGGCGTCCCCGCCCGCAGGGCGTCCATCAGCACGCCGCTGTCCAGTGGAGGATCGCATGCATGGTCCGCGCGGGAGCCGGCGGGCGGCCCGGCGACCGGCGGCACGTCGTCGGCCCCCTCCAGCAGATACTTGCCGAGATGGTCGGCGTGCGGCAGCGCAACCGGGTAGACCCCGTCGAAACAGGCGCGGCACAGCCGCTGTGCCGGCTGGCGGGACGCCGCGACCAGGCCGTCAAGGGACACATAGGCCAGGGAATCAGCCCCCAGCGACTCCCGGATCTCATCGATGCCGGCACTGTTCGCGATCAGCTCGGAACGGGTGGCGAAATCGATGCCGTAGAAACACGGCCAGCGCACCGGCGGCGAGGAGATCCGCACATGTACCTCGATGGCGCCGGCCTCGCGCAGCATCCGCACCAGGGCTCGCTGGGTGTTACCACGCACGATCGAGTCGTCGACGACGACAAGCCGACGGCCGTCGATGACGTCCCGCAGCGGATTGAGTTTCAGCCGGATCCCGCGCTGACGGATCGTCTGCGACGGCTGGATGAACGTCCGTCCCACGTAGGAGTTCTTCACCAGCCCATCGCCGTACGGAATGTGGCTGGCCTCGGCAAAGCCGACCGCCGCGGGCACGCCCGACTGCGGCACCCCGATCACGAGATCGGCCTCGGCCGGCGCCTCGCGAGCGAGTGTCCGGCCGACCTCGACCCGGGTCGCGTGCACCGAACGGCCCGCGATCGTGGTGTCCGGACGCGCGAGGTAGACGTACTCGAACAGGCAGCCGTGCGGTGTCGCCGGTGCATACCTGCGGGAGCGCGGCCCGCTCGCGTCGATAACGATCAACTCACCCGGCTCGACCTCACGGACGAAACCGGCACCGACGATGTCGAGGGCGGCCGTCTCGCTCGCCACGACCCAGCCGGTGTCCGCTCCGTCCCCGCCGAACCGGCCCAGGACCAGCGGATGCACACCATGGGTGTCCCGGGCCGCGTACAGGGTCGACGTGTCACAGAACACCAGCGAGAACGCTCCGGCCAGCCGGGGCAGCACGTCCATGGCCGCCTCTTCCAGCGTCGGGCCGGGATGCGCGGCCAGCATCGCGGTGATCAGATCGGAGTCCGTCGTCGCCCGGATCCTGCCCTTGACCGGGTCGACAAGGTCCGCGGCCAGCTTGACGGTGTTGGTGAGGTTACCGTTGTGGCCCAGCGCCACCTCCCCCCCGGTCCGTGACGATCGGTAGGACGGCTGGGCGTTCTCCCAGGTGGACGACCCGGTCGTCGAGTAACGGGTGTGCCCCACGGCGAGATGGCCCGACAGGCTGGCCAACGTCATCTCATCGAAAACCTGGGCGACCAGGCCCAGCTCCTTGAAAACGAGGACTCTGCGGCCGTCAGCGACGGCCATACCCGCCGCTTCCTGCCCCCGATGCTGCAACGCATACAGCCCGTAATAGGTGAGGTTCGCGACGTCTTCGTCCGGCGCCCACACGCCGAACACCCCACAGGCGTCCCGCGGGCCCGGATCGTCGGCGTACTCACGAACCAGGTCCTCGCCACCAGGATGTCGAAGATCGGCGAACTGTCTGTCGCCGCGGGGGGCATCCGCTGCATCGGGGGAGATCGCAGGCCGGGCGGAGATGGACATCGAACAGTCGCCGACGTCGGGCAACACGGCTCCTCGGGACGTCGTTTGTCTGGTCCGCGGTCCACGCTAGCAGCGTCAGCCCGCCCGGCACCCGTCGATCTCCGACTCATGCGGGACGCCACGAACGGATCCGCTCCGGGTAGCCCCATCAGGCGCCTGGGGCGCGCCCACGACGGAAACGGCCGGTCAGCCGGTCAGCCGATCTGCCGTACCGAGCCGGGCAGCAGCGGGAGGAACGGCAACGGGAGGAACGGGCGCAGATCCGCGCGGGAGCCGCTGGCCCGCACACGGCCGTCCGCCACCGCATCCACCCAGCTCAGGCGGCCCACGACGACGTCGACGAAGGTGACCGGATCGGTTTCGACCACGTTCGGCGGAGTGCCCCGGGTGTGTCGTGGGCCCTCGATTACCTGTATCGCCGCGAACGGCGGCACCCGTACCTCCACGCAGCGTCCTGGAGCGCGCGCGGCGAGCAACCCGATGATCGTCCGCACGGCGATGCGCAGCGCGTCCCGGGCCGGATCGACCCCCAGATCAAGACCGTGGACGACACCGTCCAGCACCAAGGTGACCAGAAAGTCCCCCAGCCGCGTCCCGCCCGCCGCGGTCATGACCGGACGCGCCAGGTCGGCACTGTCGAGCTCGGCCACGGCCGCGGCGACGCAGCCGCGCAGCCGCGGCCGCAACCGCAACAGGTCGGCAGCTGGCAACCGGTCCGTGTCTGGGGGGGAGGTGCCCGCAATCGCCGCGGCAAGCGCGTCCGCCGCCCCGAGGACATGAACGACATGGTCCGCGATGCTCCAGCCGGGCAGTCTGCCCGGCCGTGCCAGCTCCTCATCGGCCAGCGCGTCCACTCGCTGGGCGATCCGCTCCCACTGGCCGGCAACCGCCGGCACCAGTTTCGGATCATCACGACGAGCCGCGGACGCCACGTTCCCGATTATCGGCCGCCGCCGGGCCGGCTGGCGGCACCTGGTATCCCAGCCAACCGCCACCGAAGAGGAGGATGGAGCGATGGACGCGCAGCCATACGGGAACGTGATTGTGGACGCCGACAGCGGCAACACCCAAGCCGGCCCTCTTGACCACCGGCGGCGCGCGAACCAGGATGATCGCGGCACCTCCGGCCAGCCCGGCGGCCAGCCCGGCGACCCGTTCGGGACGGCGGCGATCCAACGCCGGGTGCTCGACGCCTGGGCGGCATCTCCGGCCCGGTTCCGTGAGGACGCGAACGCGGAGGAGGACGCCGCTCGTGGCGCCTACCGCGACCGGCTCGTCGTCGAGCTGCTCCAGAACGCGGTGGACGCGGCCCATACCGCGGCTGTCCCCTGCCGCGTTCTGATGACGCTGACCAGCGACAGCGACAGCGCGGCAGAACATCACAACGGGATACTGGAGATCGCCAATACCGGGACGGGGCTGTCCGCGGCCGGAGTCGAGTCACTGTCGACCCTGCGCGCCTCAGCCAAGCGCGACACAACGGCTCTCGGCCGTTTCGGGGTCGGTTTCGCCGCGGTTCTGGCCGTCAGCGACACCCCGTCGATCGTGTCCCGGCAGCCGGTGGGTTCCTGGGGGGACCGCAACCACCTGGGCGGTGGCATCGGCTGGTCGAAGCAGTCGACGATCGACGCGATCAACGCGCTCGGCGAACCGGCTCTTGACACCGAGCTGGGCCGCCGCGACGGCGCGGTCCCCGTGCTGCGCCTTCCTTTCCCCATGATGGACGCGCCGCCACCGCCGGATGGTTACGACACGGTCGTCCGGCTGCCCCTGCGTGACAGCGCCGCGGAAGCGCTGGCCCGCTCGTTGCTCACGGGCCTGGACCCCACGCTTCCCCTGCTGATGCCCGGGTTGTCCGAGGTCACCATCGTGATCGACGGCACGCCCGCAACCCTGACCTGTGGCTGGGCGTACCCGGCGCCAGGCGTGGAGCACGCGCTGCTGAACGGCGAGCGGTGGGTCGGCCGGGTCCGACGCGGCGTGATCCCCGCGGGCCTGCTGGCCGACCGGCCGGTGGAGGAACGTTCCCGCACCGGATACGCGGCACGGGCGATGGTTCGCGAGGGCGGCTGGCCCGATGACGTGCCCAGGCTGGTCCGCGCGCCGCAGCCGACCGATGAACCGCTGTCCCTGCCGGTGCTGGTCAGTGTGGACCTGCCCCTCGAACCGTCCCGCCGGCACACGGTCGCCGGTCCGCTGCGGGACTGGCTGGTGGACCGGCTTGCCGAGACAGTCGTCGACCTGGCTGTCGACCTTGGCAGCGCCGGCCCGGCCGCAGCTGACGACCCGGCCACAGCTGACGGCCTGGCCGCGGCCACCCCGCCAGCGTCTGACACCCCGCCAGCACGCCATGACGGCCCCACCCCGGTGGCCCCGGCCGCGCCCGACCTGCTAGCCCTGATCGCCGCCGAGCCCGGCACCGGGAACCCGGCACGGACCACGCCGGAGGCCGACGTCCGCGGGGTGTTCGCGGCACTCGCGGGTAGCGGCCATCCGCCCGCGCATTCCCCGCTGGCGGCGCTCGAGCTCGTCCCGACCGGGCTGCCTGTGGGGGAGGTCGACGGCAGGCTGCGGGATACGCTCAGCCAGCTCCTTCCGGACGCGCCGATGCTGCCAGGCGGGCGCCGTGGATCCGCCTGCGTCGTGTGCGACCTCGGCCCGGCGACCGACGCGGTCACCGCGCTGCTTGCCTGCGGGCCGGTCACCGGCCCTGGCGACACGCTCCCCGACGCACCCCCCGACGCGCCCGATGGGGGCGGCAGCGTGGACGGTCTGCTACCAGCAGACTACGCGGCCCGCCGCTGGCGGTCGCCGCTGGCGCTGCTGGGAGTACAGCGGCTCGGTACCGCTGAGGTAGTCGAGATCCTCACTGAGCTGCGCCGGCCACCGGCGTGGTGGGCACGTGCCTATGCGGCTCTCGCGCATGCTCCGGACCGGGACGCTCTCGGCGCCCTGCCCGTCCCCTTGGCCGTGCCGACCGGGGAACAGCCCACCGGCACGAGTACCAGCACGGAGACCGGCACGGATGCGGATGGGGCCCGGCTCGGCGCCCGGATGGTCACCGGCCCGCGTGGCGTGCTGCTCCCCACGCCCGAGCTGGACGTCACGGCATTGATCGACTCAGGTCTGCCGCTGCGGGTGGTGCATCCGGACGCCTGCGTCGGTGCCGCCCGCGGCATCCTGCGCACCCTCGGCGCGGTTGACGGAACCCCGGTGAGCGTGCTGCGTGACCCATCCATCGCCGACGCTGTCGCGGACCTCGATCCGGACGTGGCTGCCGACGCTGTCCGCGCGCTGGCCACGGCCGTCCTCGCACTCGTGCGTGACGCCGGCCTCGATCCCGCTGGCGCGGTCGGTGAGCTGCCGTGGCTCGCCGATCTGCTCCTCCCTGACGCCGACGGGGATTTCAGCCCCGCTGGTGAGCTGTTGATCGCGGACGGCCCCCTCGACCGAGTGCTCGCGACGGACGCGCCGTTCAGCGTCCTCGCCGATGACTTCGCGCGGGCGTGGCCGATACGGGTGCTGGAAGCGGTCGGCGTACTGCGGACCTTCGCCACCCTGCGGGCTGACGGCATTCGGCTCGACCCGGACGAGCCGACGCTGCTGGAACTGGACGACAGCGATGCCTGGGTGGAAGAGCTGACCACCCGTCTCACCGCCGGAGCCGCGCACGAGCCGAGACATGCCGCGCCGGCCGCGCCACCAACACTCACGACCTTCCGCGCCGTGCGGGACCTGGAACTCGTCGACACGTCCCGCTGGCCCGAGGCGCTCAGCGAGCTTGCCCAGCCGCCCCTGCGGGAGGCGGTCATGCACTCCGAGCGGATCAGCCAGCCCAACCGGCCGGTGGGAGCCGGCGCTGACGTCGACACGTCGTACACCCGCTGGTGGCTGTCCCGGCACGCGCTTCTTCCCGTCGCCGGATCGACCGCGGTCCTGCCGCCGGCCGAACTGGCGCTGCCCGGCGCGGACCCGCTGCTCGACGGGTTGTTCGCACCCGCCGCGCCGCTGCCCGGCGTGGACGTCGACCTGCTGCGCCGGCTCGGTTGCCGGCTCACCCTCGCCGATGTCCTGGACGACTCCGATGCGCTGCTCGATCTGCTCGACCGGCTCGGCGACACCGATCGGGACGTGCCGTGGCCGGCCGCGCGGACGCTCTACATGGCCGCGGTGGAAGCCACCAAGATCCCTGATAATACCGATAAAACAGACAGCGACGACACCGACAGCAACGGCGGCGACCGGCCGACCGGCATCGATCCCCCGCTGACCGTGCGTACCCCGGACGGGGTGGTGCGGACATCCAACGCCGTGATCGTCGATGCGCCGGACCTGCTGCCGCTGCTCGGGACCGGTCGTAGCGCCCTGCGCATGCCGCTGGACCGGGCGGCCGAAGCTTCCCTCGTCCTCGGCGTGCGGCTGCTTTCAA
>NZ_CAKJTP010000108.1:0-1178 GCF_917627335.1 Protofrankia sp. CiT1
GGCCCTGCTCGGCCGCAAGGAGAATGGAGCCGAGCCGGAGCACAACTCGTTGGTGGTCGTAGCCGGGGGCTGGGCTCACGACGACGACGCCGTCGAGGAGTTCCCAGCGCCGCCGGTCGTCGGGCGCCTGGTCGAGATGGTCGGTGGTGTAGCCGCCGGGGTCGACGGCATGGAGGTAGGCCAGACCTTCGTCGAAGTCGACCCGGCCGACCGGCAGCGGCCACTCGACGAGGCCGGTGATGTCCAGCGGCTGACTGAGCGGCCTGTCCTGCGGCTCCTGCGCCATCGGGTCACGGTTCACCGCCACAGCTGTCATGGTGCCACTCCTCCTCGGATTCGGACGGCACATTTGCTGTGAAGCATACGTCGATGAGTGACTGATTTACGACGATGAGCGAAGAATCGTCCGTTGGCTCGCAGTGACCCGGTGGCCGGGTGTTCGAATCATGGGGTTCCCGGGCGTGTCGTGCCTGGTCAGCCGACGATAGAGGGGTGGGTGACGCCGCGGTTCCGCTCACGACTGCCACGGCGCAAAGCGCGCACAACGCCGTGACGGGCACAACGCCGGATGAACCGATACCGGATGAGCCGGATGAGCCGACGGCCACAGCCAGGCGCCGGTGGTGGACGCGGATAGGGCCGGTGGACGCCGTCTGTGTCGGCGGCCTCGCGGCGCAAACCATCTGGGCGTCAGTCAGCGTGCTGCTGATCCCACGGCTTATCGGCACCCACCCCGTCCTGCTCGAGCTGCTCGGCGCCACGTCTCCGGCCATGGTCGCCGCGGGCGCGTTTGCCCGCGCCGGCAAAGCCGGCCTTGCCGTGGCCCTCGCGGCGCCGACGGTCGGGTGGGTGCCGTTGGATGTGTTCGGCTGGTGGGCGGGACGCCGGTACGGGCGGCCGGCGGTCGACATCCTCACCCGCGGTCGTCCCCGCAGCCTCGACTTCGCCGACCGTGTCGACCGGATGGCGCGACGGTGGGGATTCGGCGCGCTGGTGCTCGCGCCCTGGTTGCCCGTCCCGAATCAATTGATCTATGCGGCCACCGGCTGGCACGGCATGTCGCTGGTCCGGTTCCTGATCGGCGACGCCATTGGTACGACCCTGCGCACCGGGGTGATCGTCAGCCTGGGCTACGCCGTGGGCGACCAGGCGGTCGATCTCGCCACCGCGATCTCCCA
>NZ_CAKJTP010000108.1:1774-14652 GCF_917627335.1 Protofrankia sp. CiT1
CGGTCCCACGCCGGACCCGGCAGACCCATCGGGCGGGTCCTGACCGGCAGAGCATGGGCCAGCGCCGGGCGGGGCCACACCCGGCGGGGGGTCAGCGCCAAGCGGTCTCCGAGACAGGGGAGCGGCCGATGAGCGGGCGCCACCACGACTCGTTGTCGCGGTACCAGGCGACGGTCTCCTTCATCCCGTCGGCGAAGCCGATCTCGGGTGCCCAGCCGAGCTCGGCCCGCAGCTTGGACGAGTCGAGCAGGTAGCGCCGGTCGTGCGACGGCCGGTCCGGCACGATCGTCTTCAGTGACGCGGGCAGGCCCAGCTCACCGAGGACGGTGTCGGCGATGGTCTCGATGTCGGCCTCGACGCCGCTGCCGACGTGGTAGGTCTCGCCGACCCGGCCCCGCTCGAGCACCGCGTCGATCGCCCGGCAGTGGTCGGCGACGTGCAGCCACTCCCGGCGGTTGCGTACCGAGGCGTACAGCGGCAGGTTCTCACCCTGCAACGCCCGGGTGACGAACAGCGGGATGACCTTCTCCGGGAACTGGTACGGCCCGTAGTTGTTCGAGCAGTTCGTGATGGTCACGGGCAGGTCGTAGGTCAGGCCGTAGGCGCGCACCGCGTGGTCGCCGCCGGCCTTCGCCGCGTTGTACGGCGTGCGGGGCAGGTAGGGGGAGTCCTCGGTGAAGGCGCCCGGGTCGTCGAGGTCCATGTCGCCGTAGACCTCGCACGTCGAGATCTGGTGGAAGCGCGCCACACCGACCGTACGGGCGGCCTCCAGCAACGTCTGGGTGCCGATGACGTTGGTGGAGAAGAAGTCCCCCGGGCGGATGATCGCCAGGCTGTTGTGCGACTCGGCGGCGAAGTTGACCACGACGTCGACGTGGTGCTCCCGCAGCAGCGACTCGATCAGCTCGCGGTCGCGGATGTCGCCGTGCACGAAGGTGATCGCGTCCAGCACGTCGGTGAGGTTTTCCCGGCAGCCCGCGTAGGTCAGCGCGTCCAGGGCGACCAGCTGGTCGCCAGCGTGGTGCTCGCGCCAGTATCGGATGAAGTTTGACCCGATGAAGCCAGCGGCCCCGGTCACCAGCAGCGTCGACATGGTGTGAACGTCCCCCTTGGGATGAAGTCGTGATCGGCGGCCCCCGGACCGCCCGGACGCCAGCCTCTCATGTCGGTTACTCAGCCCACTGCTCAGCCCACGCCAGGTGCTCAGCCCGGCCGGGCGGCTGCGCTGGCGCTGGTGGCGGGGCCGCCGCGGTGATGGCGGCGGGGCTGCCACACCGCGCTCGAGCGCGGTGGCTCCCTCCGGACGTCGCCTGCGCGCCGCCCGCCGGGCACGACGGCGACGAAGGTGACGAAGGTGACGAACGCGGTTCCCGCCGGCTGCGCCCGGTGCACCCAGGTACGGGCGAGCCAGGTGACCGTACTCTGTGACTATGGGCTCGGTGGTGAAGTTCGTGGGCGCAGGCCGGGTGCCGAGGCACGCGATCGAAGTTCGACCGAACAGGCCCTTCGTTCGCTGACGTCCCAGGAAGGCCACGTACATTTATGATCATCGCGTCCGACCTGGAGTTGCGCGCTGGCGCCCGGACTCTTATCGAGGCGGTGTCGTTCCGTATCCAGCCGGGTGACCGGATCGGGCTTGTCGGCCGCAACGGCGCGGGTAAGACGACGCTGCTCAGGACGTTGGCCCGCGAGACGCTGCCGTTCGCCGGAAAGGTCGACATCCGCGGCGACCTCGGTTATCTCCCCCAGGAGCCCCGGGCCGGCGACCCGGCGGACAGTGCCCGTGACCGTGTCCTGTCCGCCCGCGGCCTCGATGTGATCGTGCGGGAGATGGAAAAACTCCAGGTGGAAATGGCGGAGCTGGTCGACGATGCCGCGCGGGACGTGGCGATCCGTCGCTACGGCCGCCTTGAGGAGCGTTTCGGCACCCTCGGCGGATATGCGGCCGAGGCCGATGCGGCCCGGATCTGCTCCGCGCTGGGACTCGCGGACAGGGTGCTCGGCCAGCAGCTGGAGACGCTGTCCGGCGGCCAGCGCCGTCGGGTCGAGCTGGCTCGCATCCTGTTCGGTGGCGCCGGTGACACCGACGCCACCCTGCTGCTCGACGAGCCCACCAACCACCTCGACGCCGACTCGATCATCTGGCTGCGTGAGTTCCTGCGCTCCCACAGCAGCGGGCTCGTGGTGGTCAGCCACGATGTCGATCTGCTGGACCGCTGCGTCAACAAGGTTTTCTACCTCGACGCCACCCGTGCCGCGCTGGATGTCTACAACGTCAGCTGGAAGACCTACCTGGCCCAGCGGGAGCTTGACGAGCGCCGGCGGCGGCGGGAGCGGGCCAACGCCGAGAAGAAGATCGACGCCTTGAAGGCCCAGGCCGACAAGATGCGGGCGAAGGCCACCAAGGCCCGCGCGGCCCACCAGATGGACCGCCGGGCCGACCGGCTTGCCGCCGGGCTCGCCGCGGTGCGGGTCGCGGACCGGGTCGCCAAGCTGCGGTTCCCCGATCCGGCTCCGTGCGGACGGACCCCGCTGACCGCCACCGGCCTGTCGAAGTCCTATGGGTCGCTGGAGGTCTTCACCGGAGTCGACCTGGCCATCGACCGTGCCGCGCGGGTTGTCATCCTCGGCCTCAACGGTGCCGGCAAGACGACCCTGCTGCGGATGCTCGCCGGTGTCGAGTCCCCGGACACGGGCGAGGTCCACCACGGTCATGGGCTTCGGCTGGGCTACTACGCCCAGGAGCACGAGACCCTGGACATCAACCAGTCGGTGCTTGACAACATGCGCGCTACCGCGCCGAGTACCTCCGACGTGGAGCTGCGCCGCATCCTCGGCGCCTTCCTGTTCAGCGGCGACAGCGTGGCCCAGCCGGCCGGCACGTTGTCGGGCGGGGAGAAGACCCGGCTGGCGCTGGCCGGCCTGGTGTGCAGCGCCGCGAACGTGCTGCTGCTGGACGAGCCCACCAACAACCTTGACCCGGCGTCGCGGGACGAGGTCCTCGCGGCCCTCGCCACGTTCCGCGGAGCGGTCGTGCTGGTCACCCACGATCCGGGCGCGGTGGAGGCGCTGGCCCCGGACAAGGTGCTCATGCTGCCGGACGGCGTCGAGGACTCCTGGTCCGCGGATCTTGTCGAGCTGATCACGCTTGCCTGACCGGGGCGGGCGCCGGTGCTGTACCCGCCGGCCGTGCCACAACCTGTGGGGGAGCGTCGAGCAAGGGATGGTCGTGTGAGCGCGGAAGGTGGCACGAAGGCGGTTCTGGCCGCGCTGTCGGCCAATCTGGGGATCGCGGCGGCGAAGTTCGTCGGCTTCCTCATCACCCGGTCGTCGTCGATGCTGGCCGAGTCCATCCACTCGGTCGCGGACTCGGGCAACCAGGTCCTGCTGCTCGCGGGCCAGCGGCACGCGGCCCGGCCCGCTGATGAGGAACACCCCTTTGGCTACGGCCGCTCGCGCTACATCGCCGGCTTCCTCGTCGCGATCGTGTTGTTCAGCGTCGGCGGGCTGTTCTCGGTCCATGAGGGGGTGGCGAAGCTGCGCCATCCCCATGAGCTCGACAGCGCACTGGTGGCGATCGTCATCCTGCTGGTCGCGACCGCGCTGGAGGGATTCTCCCTGCGGACCGCGGTCGCCGAGGCCCGGCACGTCAAAGGAGCCGCCTCCTGGTGGGAGTTCATCCACGCCGCGCGTGCCCCGGAACTGCCGGTGGTGCTGATGGAGGATCTTGCCGCGCTGGTGGGCCTCGTGTTCGCGCTTGCCGGCATCGGTCTCACCATCGTGACCGGCGACCCGGCCTGGGATGCCGTGGGCACCCTCGCGATCGGCATCCTGCTGCTGGCGGTGGCCGTCATCGTGGCGGTCGAGACCCAGGCGATGCTGGTCGGGGAGGCAGCCACCCCGGCGATGGTCGCCGCCATCCGCGACGCTCTCGCGGAATCGCCGCACATCACCCGGGTCATCCACCTGCGCACGCTGCACCTCGGCCCGGACGAACTGCTCGTGGCAGCGAAGATCGGCATGGATGTCACGCTTACCCTGCCGGCTGTCGCGTACGCGATCGACAGCGCTGAGGCGCGGCTGCGGGCGGCTGTACCGATCGCGCGCAGGGTCTACCTGGAGCCGGACATCGCCCGGGAGACCGATGAACCGCCCGTGCGAGCGATGAACCTCCCGTCGGCTGGCCGCTGACGCCGCCGGGCGCGCCGGCTGGTCGGCTGGTCGGCGCACCCGGTCGGGGCAGGTGGCCGGTTGGCCGGCGCCGGCTGTCACAGCGTCCCGGGCAGGAAGGCGCGGGCGACAATCGCGCTGAGGGCTCCGACGCCGGTCAGGCCCAGCGGAAGGGCTCCTGCCTGGGTCATGTCGCCTGGACGGTCCGGGCGTGGGTCAGGCGCCAGCGCGGGCACCAGCAGCCAGCAGTAGAACGGCAGCCAGGACCGCCCGGGATCGACCGCGGCCAGGCCGGTCAACATCCCGAACCCGATCGCGGGGACGGCACCGGCGAGAAAGGGCCATCCAGGGGTGAGCCGGACGCGCCGCGCCGCCCGGATGATCGTTGGCCCGCAGGCGACCAGCACAACCGTGAGGCCGGGAGGAACGCGCGCGACCCACGCCGGCACACCCGAGCCGATGCCGGGGATGTGCGCGGCGGCGTGGGCCACCTGGTCACGCGCGACAGTCAGCCCGTCCGGCCAGGAGAACCCCAGCAGCGCGGCCACGGACAGCGGCACCAGAACGCACGCGCCAGTGATCACGTTGAGCAGCGGCCGCCGGCGGACGAAGTAGACGGCCACAACCGCGACACCCAGCCAGGGAATCCCGTAGCCGCACAGCGTCGCCACGCCGATGCCCAGCCCACATGCTGCCGCCCACCACAGCCGCCGCCCCGGCTCGGAGCCGATGACCCCGAGCGTGACGGATGCGGCGGCGAGTGTCGCGGCCAGCGCGTCCGCGGCCGGGAGCCATACCGCCCACGGCGCCAGCACCAGCACCGGGACGAACCGCCGGGCGGCCCGTTCATGGCACAGTGACCGGACCGCGATCGTGACCAGCGGGACGGTGGCCGCGCCCACGAGCGTCAGTATGGCGCCGAGCGTGCTCGGCGCCCCCATCCCCAGCCGCGTCAGCGCCCACAGCAACAGCGTCAGGCCGGGGGGATGGGCGCGGGTGTCGTAACCGTAGGCGGCGGCGTGCTGGGCGTACGTCCGCAGGAACCCCAGCGGATCCCCGCCCACGGCGGCCATGTCCGACAGGTAGCCCCGCTCGCCGCCCAGCGGGGCGGCCAGGCCGCCACAGCCGCTCACCGAGGCCAATGCCAGGGTCCACGCCACCGATGCCGCGTATCCGACGACCAGCAGCGGACCCCACCGGATCCGAATGTGAAGATCCTGCCATACCGCGATGATGACCACGGTCATGACGGCCGGAGCGAGGAGGGACGCCAGCGAAATATGCGCGCGTCGCTCCGCCGTGAACGGTATGCCAACAAGCGTCCTCGGCAGCGGCACGGTATCGCTCCCGCCGCCGCGCAGCAGTGCGGTCAGGCCCAGACAGGCGATTACCGTACCGATCCACACCGCGATTTCCCCGAGCCCGGCGCTGCCCGCACCGGGTTCTCCGCCGGCTTGCCGGTTGCCGCCTGGATCCTGGCCGCCTGATCGAATCGAGGTCCGCAAAGACGTTCTCACGACCGCACGCCCGGCGCAATGACCACATGTGCACCGTAGCCAGGTCGACGCTGCTGGGTTCGGATGGTGCACGATGTTCCTGGCGCGGATTCGACGATGTCCGTTGCGGCGCGCTGAAGTCCCTGTTCGGCCAGCCAGGGCGATGAGGGACGCTGGTCTTCGCTGGCGTCGGCGGACGCGCTGTTTCTCCTGCCGGGTGGGCGGAACAGCTGTGCTCCCGTGGCCGGGCGTTGGTGTTCCGGTGGTGGGAGGAAGGGAAAGGCTGGGCCTATCCCGGGGGTTGCTCGGGCGCGCGAAGAGGATCAGTGTGATGGATCACATGCGCTTCGAGTGGCGCGTTCACCGCGACTGAGTGAAGATCGGTTCGCAGATCATCTATCACGGAGGGGGCCACATTGGCCGAGCTTAGGAAAGGAACCCGGATCACCGGCGCGGAGCGCGACAAGCTTGCATCAGAGCTTCGGAAGAAGTATGAGGCGGGGCAGAGTATCCGCCTCCTCGCTGAGTCGTCGGGTCGTTCGTACGGGTTCGTTCATCGGATCCTCTCGGAGTCCGGAACGACTCTGAGAGGCCGAGGCGGCGCAACCCGAGGCAGTAAGAAGAAGAGCGTCTGATCATGTCGCGACCGGCCGCCGTCGATCTGGCGGCGGCCGGGGTGACCCTGGCGATCGAAGGCTCACGGGCGACCGTAACCATTGATCGCCAGGATCACGACGCCGGATGGGCGCGTGCCGCGTCCACCGCGGGAGCGCTGGCGGATATCGGGAGATGTCTATCCGGGAACATCCGGCTTGTGCTTCTGCGGATCATCGGTGGTTTACCGTGCCCCGATCGTGGTCGAGTCGATGCAGCCGCTGCTGACGGCTTGGAGCGGCCCGGTACGACGGGCCTCGGTACAGCGGGTATGACGGGTATGACGGGCGTCGGTATGGATGGCATGGGCAGCCGGCCGCCCGCCCAGTGCTGGTTGTCCCGGCCCGACCTGTTCAGCGTCGCTGTCGTCAGCGGGTACGCCGTGGACGCGCTTCACTTGGCGCTCGCCTGCGATCTGCGGGTTTTCTGCGAGGACGCATATCTGGCCATGACCGGAATCCACCAGGGACTCGTCCCGGCGCTGGGCGTGTCCCGCACGCTGGTTGATCTGATTGGTTACAGCCGGGCGCTTGATCTCTGCGTGACGGGACGCGTGTTGTCCGGGAGGCAGGCGTATGAACTGGGGCTCGCGGAGCGGCTGGTGGCCCCGGGCGATCGGGATGACACGGTGGAGGATCTCGTGACCGGGCTGCTGGCGGCACCCCGCGGGCTGGCCGTTGAGATCAAGGCGCTGTTGCTGCACAGCCGTGAGCGCACCCGGAAGGATCAGTTGCGGGCCGAACGCGATGCCTGGCTCCGCACCGCGCGGGAGGCCGCGCCACCGGGATGAGATCTCACCGGGATGAGAGCGCGGGAATGATCCGCTGGTGGGGCCTGCTTACAGTGTTACACAAGCAGCGGCATCGATTCCTGGGGTGGACTGATGAGATTTGCGGAGGGCGGGCCGCCCATCAGCGCACGGGCTTTCCAACGTGATCGTTCGATTGTGCATCAGAAACTTCGGCCAGGTACTCTGCGCCGGATCGTGGAGTTCGCACGCCCGTACCGGCGGATGCTGGCCGGTTTCCTCGTGCTGATCATAATTGACGCGGCGCTGGGCGCCACCACGCCGCTCATCTTCAAATCGATCATTGATGATGGCATCATCCCCGGCCGGGTGGGTGTTGTGGAGGCGCTCGCGGCGCTGGTCGGGCTGATCGCCGTCATCAGCGCGCTGCTGGCGCTGGCGCAGCGCTGGTTTTCCGCCCGCATCGGCGAAGGCCTCATCTTCGACATGCGGTCACGGGTATTTGATCATATCCAGCGCCAGCCGCTGGCCTTCTTCACCCGCACCCAGACCGGCGCGCTGATCTCCCGGCTGAACAACGACGTCCTGGGCGCGCAGTCGGCCTTCACCGGGACGCTGTCCGCCGTCTTGTCCAACGTCGTATCCGTCGGTTTCGTGCTTGCCGCGATGGTCGCGCTGTCGTGGCAGATCACCGTCGTGTCGTTGGTCCTGCTGCCGGTGTTCATCATCCCGGCGCGGCTGCTCGGCCCGAAACTCGCCGCGCTCACCCGGGAGGGCTACGGGCTCAACGCCGAGATGAACACGACGATGACCGAACGGTTCAACGTGTCGGGGGCGATGCTCGTCAAGCTTTACGGCCGCCCGTCAACGGAGAACCACGGCTTTGTCGCCAAGGCCGCCCGCGTCCGCGACATCGGGGTGACCCAGGCCATGTACGGCCGGATCTTCTTCGTCTCGCTGACCATGGTCGGGGCGCTGGCAACCGCGATCGTCTACGGGGTCGGCGGACGCTTCGCGGCCGAGGGCGCGCTCGAAGTAGGCACGGTCGTCGCGCTGACGTCGTACCTCTCCCGCCTCTACGGGCCGCTGACCCAGCTGTCGAACGTCAACGTGGACGTGATGACCGCGCTGGTCTCCTTCGAGCGGGTGTTCGAGATCCTCGACCTGACGCCGGCCATCGCCGACCGGCCGACCGCGGTCGACCTGCCGCGCGGGTCCGCGACGATCGAATTCGACAACGTCGACTTCGGTTACCCGGCCGCGGACGAGGTCTCGCTGGCATCGCTGGAGTCGGTGGCGGTGCTCGACGGCCGGGTGCCCGAGCCCGTCCTGCACAACGTCTCGTTCCAGGTGGCCCCCGGTGAGCTGGTGGCGTTGGTAGGCCCGTCCGGCGCCGGCAAGACGACGATCAGCCAGCTGGTGCCGCGGATGTATGACGCGCGTTCCGGCACGGTGCGCGTCGGCGGCCATGACGTCCGCGACGTCACCCTGCGGTCGCTGCGCGACGCCGTGGGCGTTGTCACCCAGGACGCGCATCTGTTCCACGACACGATCCGGGCGAATCTCGCCTACGCCCGTCCGGAGGCGAGCGAGGAGCGGATGTGGTCGGCGATGGAGGCGGCCGCGATCGCCTCCGTCGTGCGGGCGCTGCCCGACGGCCTCGACACGGTTGTCGGTGACCGTGGCTACCGCCTCTCCGGCGGGGAGAAGCAGCGCCTGGCCATCGCCCGGCTGCTGCTCAAGGAGCCTTCGATCGTGGTCCTCGACGAGGCCACCGCGCACCTGGACAGTGAGTCCGAAGCGGCGGTCCAGCGGGCGCTGGCCACCGCCCTGGCCGGCCGGACAGCACTGGTGATCGCGCATCGTCTGTCAACGGTTCGTGATGCCGACCGGATCCTGGTGATCGAGGGCGGCCGGGTGGCCGAAAGCGGGCGGCACTCCCAGCTGCTGGCCAGCGGCGGCTTGTACGCGGAGCTGTACCGCACCCAGTTCGAAGGCCAGCGTCCGGTTCCGCCGGTGCTGGTGGCCGAGGGCCGGGCCCCTCGCGGTCGCGGCGAGCCCGAAGCCGTGGCCACGGCTGTCAGTTAGAGCGCGTTTGAGATCGTCATTCCGGCTCGCCGCGCCCAAGCGGCCCCTGGCCGCGTTCTCGGCCAGGCCGATACCACTCATCCGGTATCGGCCTGGCCCGCGGCTTTGCCGGCAGCCACCTGGGCGCGGCTGCCTGGTCGAACGGCAACGTCTGGAACACGCCGAGCACCGCGGCCGGCCGGCCGTGTCGTTCTCAGGCCTGGTCGCCCGGTGGCCCGCCCGACGCGTCAGGCGACGTTTTCCGTATATGTGTGCCCGGATTCACCGTGGACCGGCCGGGCCATTTCACGCGGGCCGTCCGGGCTGTTGCCGCGGGCCGGACGGCGTCACATCCCCGGGGTGCCGGGGACGGGCAGGACTACGCCGGGCGTCCTTTGCCACTGTCGGTGGGAGTCTGGTCGGAGGCGTCATCGCCACTCGCCGACGCCGCATCGGGCTCGTCATGCGGGAGGGAAATGTCGACATCGCCGGACGGATGGCGGTGGATCGCCGGGTTTTCACTCATCTGCCTGCCCACCGTGACCTGGGTAGTTATCCTGGACCTGCCCGCCTGCGCAGCCGCTGGGGAGCTCGCCGGGGAACTCTCGGCTCCGGTGCCGACGCTCTGATCCGGTTCGTGTCCACGCGCTCCGCAGCAGTGCGGACACGTTGACCGTACGCCTGGTCGCCACATAACGCAGCCGATGGCGTAGCTGGGTCCTTTTTCCTGTAGACGAAAAACGTTCCGGGTGTCGTTCAGTCGATAGCGGGGGCGGTGTCCAGGCCCCCCGCATCATTTCCTAGGCTTATCCCGTGTCTCGTCGCGCGAAAATTGTGTGTACACTCGGTCCGGCCACCAGCTCTCCCGACATGATCCGGGCGCTGGTCGAAGCCGGAATGGATATTGCCCGTCTCAACCTCTCGCATGGCTCCCATGATCAACATGTCGAGACCTACCTGCGCATCCGCGCCGCCGCTGACGCCGTCGGGCGCAGCGTCGGCATCCTGGTCGATCTTCAGGGGCCGAAGATCAGGCTGGGGAAGTTCGGGTCCGGGCAGGTCACCCTGCTGCCCGGCCAGCACTTCACGATCACCACCGATGACGTCGTCGGTGACCAGAACCGCGTGGGAACAACGTTCTCGGGGCTGACCGCCGACGTCTCCAAGGGGGACCGCATCCTCGTCGACGACGGCCGGCTGGTGCTCGATGTCACAGACGTGATCGGCGCCGACGTCCATACGACGGTTGCCATCGGTGGGCCAGTCAGTGATCACAAGGGTATGAACATCCCGGGCGCGGCCCTCGGCGTGCCCGCGTTGACCGACAAGGACACCGAGGACCTCCGTTTCGGGCTCGGCCTGCCCGCTGACATGATCGCTTTGTCCTTCGTCCGGTCGGCTGCCGACATCGAGAAGGTACGGACGGTGATGGACGAGGCCGGTGTGCGTATCCCCGTCCTTGCCAAGATTGAGAAGCCGCAGGCTGTCGATCAGCTTGAGGAGATCGTCGAAGCCTTCGACGGTCTGATGATCGCGCGTGGCGACCTGGGCGTGGAAATGCCCCTGCAGGTCGTGCCGCTGGTCCAGAAACGTGCTGTGTCATGGGCGCGCGAGCGCGCGAAGCCCGTGATCGTGGCCACCCAGGTGCTGGAGTCAATGGTCCACGCCCCCCGGCCCACCCGTGCCGAGGCCAGCGACTGCGCCAACGCGGTCCTGGACGGCGCTGACGCGATCATGCTGTCGGCGGAGACCAGCGTCGGTGACTACCCCATCGAGGCGGTGTCCACGATGGCTCGGATCATCGAGACGGTAGAAGTAGATCTTTCTCGGATCCCGCCGCTGCGGACCCGTCCACGGACGGTCGGCGGCGCCCTGGCCGAAGCCGCGGCGAACGTCGGCGGCGCTATGGGGGCCCGTTACCTCGTCGCGTTCACCCAGAGCGGGGACACCGCACGGCGGCTCGCCCGGTATCGCAGCCCCATCCCGTTGCTGGCCTTCACCCCGGTGCAGGCGGTCCGCAGCCAGCTGGCTCTGCTGTGGGGCGTCGAGACCTTCCTGGTGCCGTTCGCGCACAGCACGGACGAGATGGTCCGGCAGGTCGACAGCGCGCTGCTGCACCTGGAGCGTTGCCGGCCGGGTGAACTGGTTGTCGTGGTCGCGGGGACACCGCCGGGGGTGGCCGGGATGACCAACACCATCCGGGTGCACCGCATCGGCGAAGAGGTATAGCCCTGCCCCAGCGAGTGCCTTCGGCGCGATCTGGGAGCCCGTCTCCTGGGCTGGTCGTTGTGGGGGGTTTGTAGATCACCTGATGATGATCTACAAAGGGGAGGGGTCGGTGCGTCCGCTCCGCGGAAACCTGGGGGCCCTGGCTCGCGGGCCGTCGCCGAGCCGCGAGAGGACGGATCAGCCCGTAGTGCCCGCGTCACGATGATGCGGCCCGGGGCCGGGCTGGACATCCGCGCGCTGTGCGTCCCGGCCGGCTGTGGCCGGCTGGATGCGGCTGATCAGGTTTACTGGGTGGTCAGGCGAACGGATGGCAGGACTGTCCCACGGTCGTGGCAGTGTGCGCCATTGGTGTGAACGCCGCTGTTCCAGCGGGCGGAGGTCCTGGGGACCCGCGAGGCGATGGCCTGGTTCCCAGGGGCTTCAGCTCCCTGGGCCATTCGCCGGACCCTGACCCGGCCCAACCGACCCGGGAGCGTGTCATGACCGAACAGCCGGCGCGGCGGCCTCGTGAACGGCTTCGTGAAACAGACCGCGGCAACGATGCCGCCGAGGGGCAGGGCTCTTCGCCGGCTGAGGCCCAACCCGGTACGGAGCGCCCGGCGGCTCCGTCCGGCCCGTCCGCCGATCGGCCGGATCCGCGGACCGAGGCGCCCGCCCCGCGCCGGACAGGCACGGTGCAGCCGCGTGGGCAGTCCGGGGCGCACCGTTCCCCGCCGGCCGCTGCTCCTTCGTCCGCCGCTCCTTCGCCTGGCGCCCCCTTGGCCGGCGCTGCTGTGTCCCCCCCTGAACGGGGCTCCGGCGGCCAGCCGCCGGTGGCGCGCCCGGCGCAGGCGAGTCCTCGACCGGTGAGTCCCGCGTCGGTGAGTCCCGCACCGGAACGGCCCGCACCGGAACGGATGCTGCCAGTGGCTCAGCGGCGGGTGGCGTCTCAACGGGCCGAGGCACCGGCCGGCACGACGGCCGCGGCGGTGCCGACCGGCCAGGGTGACAACGGGCCATCGCGGTCCGGACCGGAGCGCCAGCAGACCCCGCGGCCCGCACCGGGCCGTGCCGCCGCGGACGCCGCGAAGGACTCAAACGGCGCGGGTGCTCGCCCGGACCCAGCCGCGACTTCCTCCCGGCCGGCGGCACCCGTGCGACCGGCCGCGCCGAGTCCCGGTCCCGCATCCAGCCCTGCCGCCGGCCCCGCTCGGACAGCGCCGGGGCTGCCGGCGACGCCGCGTGCGGAACCCTCGCGTACGGAGAATCGCCAGGTTGAGAACCGGCGGCCCCCGCAGCCCCGGCAGGCGGCACCGAACGGACCCCGGTCGGCTGATCGCGGGCCGGTGGACCGCCAGCCGGGCGGCGCGGCAGCCGAGGCGGCCAAACCCACCGAGACCAGGTCACCCACAGCGCCGCGGCCTTCCCTGGAGGCCCCCACCACGCGGATTTCCCCGCAGCGATCACGGTCACCAGCGCCGGAGACAGGCTCCGAGCGTGCCGAGCCGCCGCCCTGGACGCCCGCGCCCCAGCCT
>NZ_CAKJTP010000109.1:0-3854 GCF_917627335.1 Protofrankia sp. CiT1
CTGTCGAAGGCTGTCGTGGGTACGTCGACCTCCTCGCCGTCTACTCCGAACGCATCGACCGCGCGGCACATGAGGCCTTCCGTGCGGCGCTCGACGAGCTCCGGTGCTATCCAGGGATAAAAAAAGTCAGGAGACCGGGCGCATCCGGAAGCTTCTTCCCGGTCCTGCCGCTCATTCTCGGCGGAGACGACCTCACGGTCGTGTGCGACGGACCTGCGGCGTTACCCTTCACGGCCGCCTTCCTGCAGGCATTCGAAAACCGGACGGCAGCTTTGTTGCACCCTAAGGAAAAGCAGCTCACGGCGGCGGCCGGCGTCGCCGTCGTCAAGCAGCACTACCCGTTCTCCTCGGCGTATCAGCTCGCCGACGATCTCACGGATGAGGCCAAACGCGTGAAGGTCAAGGCCGTCGGCGCCAGCGCGCTGTCCTTTCACGTCCTGTACGACAGCGCCGCGACCGGACTGGACAATCTGCGGGCACGCACGACGTTGCCCGGAGGCGACCGGCTCGTTGCTCAGCCGTACGTCGTTACCGGAAATGACAATGCCGGCTGGGCTGACGGTCGCCGCTGGTCGGATCTGCTGGCCCGGGTCACCGCGCTGCGGGGGACCGTCGATCCCACCGACGGCGACAGCGATCGCGGACGGGCTCTCCCACGCAGCCAGACCCACACCCTGCGTGCCGGGCTGTTCCTCGGCCGCGACACCGCAGACGGTCGCTTCCAACTGCTGCGCAACCGCTACGGCCGCAGCGGCTTGTCTGCGCTGGCCGCCAACAGTGAACGTTGGTCGCTGTTCTGGGAGGAAGGCGGCGTTCACATCACAGGTCTGCTCGATGCGATGGACGCCGAGGAGTTCATCGGTGACCGCGACGAGACGGCGGCAAGCCGGTGACCGCGCACGAGACCACTCCTCCCGCACCAGCCGCGGCGCAGGAACAGCCGGCGGTCTCCTCGTCGATATCGACGCAGCCGCCGCCGCAGATGTCAGGTCCTGCACCGCTTCCCACCGGTACTCCCCTGTCCTACCGGCTTGTGTTCACCTCCGACTGGCATCCGGGTACCGGAACAGGACGTCCCGGCGACGTCGACCACCTGGTCAACCGTGACGCCGACGACCTGCCGTATCTGCCGGCGAAGACCGTCACCGGTGTGTGGCGTGACGCCTGCGAGATTGTCGCCCGCGCCCTTGACGGCAGCAGTGACACAGGACCGTGGCAGGGCTGGGTGAGGTTCGCCTTCGGTAGCCAGCCGGCTCTTTCCGGTAGCCCGACAACGACCCGAGGCACGGGACGGGACGCCGCCGGAGCAGCGGGCGGGAAGGCGCCCTCCCCGCCCGCCAGCACGGCGCCGCCGGTAGCCGCGGCGGTGTCGATTCGGGCGGCCCGCTACTGCGATGGCGTGCGCGCGGTGCTGGCCCGCGACTCGTTCGTGCGCGAGGCCGTCACCTTCGTCAAACCGGGTGTGCGCGTCGACCCGCACACCGGTCGCGCCACGCCCGGAATGTTGCGGTTCTCCGAGCAGGCCCGGGTCGGGTCAGTCCTGCACGGCACGTTCGAGATCACCGGCGCCGCCTCGCCGGGCGGCCTGGCGTCCGCGGCACCGCTGGACGAAAACGCCCGGCGCTGCGTCACGGCGCTGTTGCTCGCCGGCAGCAGGCTCGTCGAACAGATCGGGGGTAAACGGCGCCGTGGTAACGGACGGTGCACACTGGAACTCCCGTCGATCATCGATCCGACACCGTGGTGGGACTGGCTGGAAACCGCCTCTCCCCCGCCGCCACCAGCCGTCGATGCCGCGCCCCCCGCGGTCACATCCGCAGTCACATCCGCGGTCACATCCCCGGTCACGCCAACTCCGTGGCCTCACGCGACTCCGGTGCCCGGCTGGGAGATTGCGCGACTGAGCATCACCTTGGACGACCCGCTCGTGGCCGGCGGGCGTCAGCTCGGCAACCAGGTGATGGGCCGCGACCACATCCCCGGGTCCACCCTGCTGCCCGGCGTGCTGCGACGCCTCGGACCGGCAGGCCAGGCCGCGCTCCTCGCCGGCCACCTGGTGGTGACAGACGCGACCGTGGACGTCGCAGGCGAACGCGGACTACCCGTGCCACGCACGTTCGGTGCGGTGAAGACCGAACCGGGTCGGATCATCAACCGTGCCAACACCGACGCGCGCACGCTGGAGACCCGCAAGATCGACGGGTACGTCGCCACCACCCGTCCGCTTCGGCGGGTCCGGCCGACACTGTCGGTCCACACGCACAACAGCGTGAGCGACACGATGCAACGGCCGACGACCGACGAGGGCGGCGGTGTGTACACCTACCGTGCGCTGGCGACCAAGCGACCGCTGGTCGCTGAGATACGGGTACGTGCGGGCCTGCTGCCCGCCGGATGGGCCGAGGACCTGTCGGGTTCATGGGTGCTGGGACGCTCTCGCAAGGACGACTACGGCCGGGCAACGGTCAGCGCGACGCCCGTGTCACCGCCTGCGCCGCGGGCGCGGCTTGTCGACGCCCGCCGCATCGTCGTCTGGCTGGTCAGCGACATGATTCTGCTGGACGAACGGCTGCGCGCGTCCAGCGATCCGGCGTTGCTGCGAGAAGCGCTCACCCGGGAGCTGCGCCTGCCCGCCACGGCGCTGAAACAGGTCGGCTCGGCGGACGGTCGCCGGAGCCATACGTTCGCGGTGACACGCACCGAGTCGTGGCACACCCGCTGGTGTCGGCCGCGTCCGACTCTGCTCGGCCTGGCCGCCGGCAGCATTGTGAGCTACGACCTCACGGCGGGTGACGGCAGTGGCGGTACCACTCCGCGGCTGGATCCGACGCTGGTCGCCGAGCTGGAGACCGGGGGTCTCGGGGAACGGCGCGGCGAAGGACTCGGTCAGCTGTGCATCGCCGCCGTCCCGGGGCCCTCGGGGGGTGTCGAGGACGGGCCCGAGGTCATCACACGCTTCGCCGACACGCAGGAGCCCGCCGAGAAGGCCCTGGCGGCACGGACGGAACCCCGGGCCGCGGCCGGTGCCGCACCGAGTACGACAATTCCCATCGGCGGCGCGGGCACGGCGGATACCCGTGCCACGAACACCGACATCCTGTCGGCCGACGACATCGCGCTCATCGCGGCGCTGCGCACGGAGGCCTGGCGAGCAGAAATCGCGAGGCGTGCCGTCACGGTCGCAACCGACCCCGACGGCCTACGCCGGGTGTTCGGCGACGGCGTCGACAAGGTCCCGCCGTCGCAGCTCGCCCAGCTCCGCGACATCCTGCCCCGGCTGGCTGACCGCGCGGCCACCGAATCGCTCGTCGACAAGCTCGTCGACCCGTCCCGCCGGCGATCATGGCCAGACGGCGTCGGCAGACAGCTGAAGGCCCTCCTCACCAGACCGGGCCAGGTGTGGGAGGCCCTGGGCTGGGTCGGCCCCGCGGGCCCGACGGCCGGAGGTCAGACCCATGAAGCGCCGCACGCCGCGACGATCGCCGCGAACCTGCGAACGGAGCTGTGGCAGGAGGCCGTGCAGACGTTGGTCCTGACCTGCCTGACCGCGCACCGCCGGAACCGGGAGGCGCAGTGATGGCCGGCCGACCTTTGCACCACCGGCTGCGGGTCCGCGGCTGGCTTGAGGTGTGCTCGCCGCTGCACGTCGGCGGGCTCGGGCACGACCCGGACGTGGACCTGCCGGTCGCGCTCGACGGCAAGTCCCGGCTGTACGTGCCCGGGACGAGCCTCGCCGGAGTGTGCCGCCACTGGATGACGGGCCGCTGCACCGACGCGAACACCCTCGATGAGCTGTGGGGATTCACCGACAACACCGACGGCCGGGCGAGCCGGGTGTTCGTCCGCGACGGCCT
>NZ_CAKJTP010000109.1:4452-5273 GCF_917627335.1 Protofrankia sp. CiT1
GCCCGTACCTCGGTCGGGATCGACCGGTACACCGGTGCCGCGGCCTACGGCATCCTGTTCTCCCGGGCAGTCGTCCCTGTCGGGGCGTTCATCCGGTTCGAACTCGACGTCGAGTCCGGTGCAGCTGATCCGGCCGACGTCGGCTGGCTCCGTGACCGCGCCCGCTTGGCGGCGTTGCTGGACGCTCTCGGTCATGGCGAGGTGCGGCTCGGCGCTGCCGTAACCCGTGGGCTCGGCCACGTCCAGCTAGCGCACGACGTCGAGCTCGAAGAACACGATCTCAGCAACGCCACCGGCCTGATCGCGCTGCTGCGCGGCCAACCGGGTCGTCCCGGTCTGGACGAACTGGACGAACTGGACGAACCGCGCGGCGAACCTGGCCTTGATCTGCACCCCCGCCTGGCCGTCACCATCGACTGGACACCGGACGCTCCGGTGATGGTGCGTGCTGATCGGGCTGGTGTCGCCGTCGACACACTGCCGCTGACGGGTGCGGACGGCACCGACACGGTACGCCTGGTACTGCCCGGATCCAGCCTGAAAGGGGCGCTGCGCAGCCACGCCGAGCGGATCCTGCGCACGCTGGAACAGCGCCGGGCGCCGCGGCCCGTCGGCGACCCAATAACCGACGCGACCGCGTTCCGCGCCCAACTCGATCAGCTGCACCTGGCAAAGGCGCTGTTCGGTGCGGCGCCGCCCGCCGCACAGCGGGACGTCCACCGCTCGATCCTGGAGATTCCCGTCGACCCGGCCAGGGGTATCAAAGAACTCCCCGACGAGCAGGACGAGCGCCCCGACACCCCGGACAAGCCGATAGGCGC
>NZ_CAKJTP010000109.1:5800-15164 GCF_917627335.1 Protofrankia sp. CiT1
GACCGGTGGACCGGCGGCGCGGCCGACAAACTGTTGTTCACCATTCTGGAGCCGTGGCAGATCGGCTGGGAACCGATCCGGCTGACCGTCGACATCGCGCGGCTGGGCGACGACGCGAACCTGTCCCTGGCGCTGCTGATGCTCGTGTTACGCGATCTGCGCGACCACCGGCTACCGATCGGCCAAGGCACTACCCGTGGTTTCGGGGACATCACCGCGACCGTCACCGTGGACACCCCTGACGGCAGGTTGGACCTCGACAAGTACCTCGCGTCACCGGCTGGAGAGCTGCTGCGGGACACGTGGACAGCGCTGTGGAAAGAACAGGCGGCAGCATGAGCGGATCAACACGGCTCGGGTCACGGTCGCTCAGCGGACCGCTGCCCGGCATGCTCGCCCGGGTGACGGAGTTGGCAGGTGGCATCGCCCTGCTGTCGTCACCCGACGCCTACACCGTTGCCACCATTAGTGATGACGGTAGGTGTAGCGCGCCAGACGGCGGTATGCCAGGGGGTGAGGTGGACCTCGGCCGGGTCTATGAAGCTCGCGCCTTCACTCCGGACGTGGAACTGCGATGGGTACGTCGCGGCGACGACGGCCAAGGGGTGCTGCTCGGCGAACGGGTGACCGGAGGCCAGGAATGGAAGGATCTGCGGACGGTGGATCTGCGCTACCTGCTGTGGGGTGAGGTGGTCGACGGGGACAACCCGGCGGGCTGGGTATCGCTGTCGGCGGCACGGATCGGCACCCTGCGGGTACCGGCGGTACCCCCACGAGGACGCAGGCTGCGGCTGCGGGCACGCGAGTACATCGCGGTAGAACCCGACCACGGCAACTCCTACGTGCTCGACGAACGGCTGATCGCCATCGAGGAGGGGCAGATCGATGAGTGAGGCTCGCAGCTCTGATCACAGCAGCAGCGCCGCCAGCGGCGCCCACACCCGCAGCGGACGTCTGCACTGGCAGCCCTCAGAAGCCGACGGCGGCCGGCTCGTGATCGTCGACGGGTCGAACCGACGCAGGATCCCGCAACCGGGCAAGGCTCTGGTCGACGACCTGGGCGCGCTTGCCCCCGCCGAACTCGACGGGCTCAGCGTCGACTACGAATGGGTGAAGGGCCAGGTTAGAGGCGTCCGCCGGGCAGGCAGCCCGCTGCCGAGCCGTCCCCCTTCCACGCGGTCGGCCCAGCCCGCCGCGTCCTCCGACACCGGCCGGCGGACCCCGCAGCAAGAGCCTGCCACCCGCGCATCGAATGAAGCGGGCGCAAGTCAGCGCAGCGTTCCCCCGCGCAGGCCAGGGAGCCGGCATGGGGACGGACAGCGTCCCGGCTGGACCCGCCCGACCGGCCCGCCGTCCGCTCAGGGATCCGCCCGGCCGGCGGTCAACGCCGTGGACCTGTTCCGGAACCCGTACACGTTCGTGCCGGCGCTGGCACGCGACGGTGCGGGACCTCTCGGGGACGCCCCACCCGCTGGCCACGACGTGTGGGAAGCGGACCGCTGGAGCGGGCGGATCGGTGTGACGCTGACGACCGTCACACCGTTGCTGCTGCTGGACACCGCGCCGGCGAAGCCGGACGACCGGGGTCACACGACGTACTCGGTACTGCTGCGGGACGGCCGGCCACACATCCCGCCAACGGCGGTCAAGGGAATGTTGCGGGCGGCCTACGAGGCGGCGACCAACTCCCGGCTCGGTGTCTTCACCGGCCATGACGAACCGCTGGGATATCGGCCGCCCGCCAGTGCAGGTCTCGCGCTCGTACCGGCGCGTGTCGGCCGGGACGCCGTCACCGTCGACCTGTTGACCGGTACCGCGCCGCTCGGCCAGCGCTCGTCCCCGCAGACCGTGATGTACGCGGCCTGGCTACCGCGGTACGGGTCGGGATCCCGGCGGCCTGTGCTGTACGGCGACCAGTCGGAGCCGGAGCACCGGGACGAGGTCAGGGTCCGGCTGCGGCTGATCCAGCACTACCGCTGGGACAAGCGCCGGCAGGACCACGTCGCCGACTTCCGCTACTGGCAGGTGGTGGCGATCGCTCGGGCCGGCGAGCCGTTCCCGGCTGAGATGAAGGTCGCCGACCCGGTGTGGCGTGACCGGTTCACCGTGCACGAGCCGCTCTCCGACACACGGGAGGCCTTGGGCTGGGTCTGTGTGAACAACCGCAACTTCAGCCGCAAACATGACGAGCGGGTCTTCTTCGGCGATTCGCATACCCGGGAGCTGGCGGACACGACGAAGAAGGCGTGGACAGCGCTCGTCAACGACTACCGCAACGCTCACCGGCATGCCGACGTCTGGGAGCGGCCGAACGTGAGCACCGACCGGGGTCCCGGGCCACGCAGCGCGCCCCGGGGCGGCAGCGAGAAGTTCGCCCCACCGCAGAAATGGCTCGGCCCGAAACCGGGACAAACGGCATGGAGTCGCCACCTGTACGAGGAGGGAGCGGAAAAGCTTCGCCCCGGCGACCTCTGTTACGCCCTCCTCGACTCGCGGGGGAACGTCGACGCCCTGTACCCGGTGATGATCGCCCGGGAGCTCTTTTCCGCATCACCCAAGGATCTTCTTCACCCGTCGCTCCGCCCGGCGTCGACCCGCGACGAGTTGTCCCCCGCGGACCGGGTATTCGGCTGGGTCAATCCGGACGGCCACGGTGCATACCGCGGACAACTGCGGGTGGGACCGGTCACGGTGGACGTAGGCCGCGATGCCGTTGGGGACACGGTTACGGATTTCGGCGCGGACGGTCTTCCACTGGCGATCCTCGGCCAGCCAAAACCCCAGCAAGGCCGCTTCTACGCGGCGGCAGGAACGTCGCAGTACCCGATGCCGCTGCCGCCACGCACGCCGAGGCGGGACTGGTATGTTCCCGGCCGGTCTTTGCGTGGCCGCAAGACGTACCCACACCATGCCGGATTGGCTGGCGACTACTGGAAGAATCCGACCGAGGACCGAACCCAGACGTTGGATGACAAAGGGCACTATCAGGAGTACCGACGCCCGGCGAAAGAGAGCCCGGGCAAGGAACTCACCGCCGATAACCGTGCGTTTGCCACCGGTGGCGAGGAACAGCGTGACAACCAGAACCGTTCGGTCCGTGGCTGGGTCAGACCCGGTACCACATTCCGATTCACCTTGGACGTGATCAATCTGACCGAGGCGGAGCTCGGCGCTCTGCTGTGGCTGCTACAGCTGCCGGCGGAGCATTATCACCGGTTCGGGCTCGGTAAACCTCTCGGCTTCGGCAGCGTCCGGTTGGATCTCGACCCCGAGACGACCGAACTGCGTACGGGCGCCGCCATCGCCGACTACTACGCCTCGTTCGGCGACCAGCTCCCTGGCACCGCTGCGGACGTCAACACGCTCATCGCCGTGTTCGAGAAGGCCTCCGACATGTGGCCCGGACGCCCGCACCTCGCCGCCTTCCTCACAGCGGCGCTCGGCGATGCGTCCACCCCGGTGCACTATCCGCGGGTCCGGCCCGCCGCCATGGACAGATCGGTTCCCGTCCCGCCCGATCCGCGCGGCCAGGCCTATGCCTGGTTCGTACAGAACGAGCAGGAACGCTCCAACAGCTTCGTGCGGGCCGAAAGCCTCCCGCCCGCAGACGGCGACCCGCTCGTCGTATACCCGGCCCCCGACCGTACAGGCCCGCCACGATGACCGACGCCGCTCCAAAAGATGACCTCGAACTTCAGGTCAAAAACGAGGATGTACTGACCGACGATGGTGATCGTAAAGAATCGCCGCCCGCTCTTCCCAACACACGTCCGCTTCTCACCGGCCTGCACATTGCGAATTTCAAGGCCTTCGGAGTGCCCGCGGGCGGGGATGGATCATTTTTCATTCCACTGGCGCCACTGACTCTCCTCTACGGTCCGAACTCGGCAGGTAAATCGACTCTCCTGCAGGCATTACTGGTGCTCGCCCAGTCCTTGATGCAGCCTGCCCGGCAGGAGTGGCCACGACTGGTCCTCAATGACAGCCTGATCGCCTTGGGCTCCACCCGCGAAGTCGTCCACAGACATCAGACGGAGTTGACCATCTCCCTGGGGGTGAGTTGGCGCGATGCTTTCGGCAACGAGACCGTCGCGATCTACGGTTTCAGTGGCGCTGGCGGCGAACTTGAGTCGATCGAGGTTCTGGACTCCGGCGAGGCGACCACCTACCTTCTTCAACCACCGTCGACAAACAACAACCAGTCGGATCAAGAATTTCTCTTTGAAATATCAGAAGAAACAATCGATGTCTTTTTGCGGACGATCCTCAACTCCTCAAATGGTATCCCGGATGCCAGCCTCGCCGGAACCTGGGCTGCAGCCACTGCCGCATCGATTCAGCCTCTTGTCAGCGTCGCCGGACTATGCCCGGGTAAAATACAGGGCTTCCGGTTCCCAGGCGGATCATGGTTCCCTAACGGAAAAGACGACAGCGAGCCAGGGAGCGACGTAGCAATATGGCTCGATTCGGACTCTCCCTGGCAGTGCATCGACGCTTCGGAGCGCTACGCAATACGCCTCAGGGAAAGCCTGGAGCACGTCCTGAGCGATGTTCGACATCTCGGCCCGGGGCGTATACCACCAGACCGGCGGCCGGTACGGCACGACGACGACGGCCCTGACGGGGTGGGCCGTGACGGCGGCAGACTCTTTCATTTCCTGGCAAGCCAGCGTGAAGGAAAAGGCGTGATCAACGGTGTCAACGACGCACTTTCCCGTCTCAGTTCCCCTTACCGAATCCGGCAATGGAACTATCCACAGGCGACCTTCGACGACAATGACGTAAGTAGCCTGAAAAGACATCGATCAAAAATTATGCTCAACGATATAGCCCTTGTCCGTGACGGAATGGAGTCTCAGCTACAGAACGTCGGTTACGGTTTCAACCATCTCCTGCCGATCCTCGCTGAGTGCAGTCGCGACAGTGGGCGCCCACTTCTGATTGAGCAGCCAGAAACACACCTACATCCGGATCTCCAGGTTGACCTCATCGAGGAGCTGCTGCACAGCGCCACGAATCCCGCCCGAAAGGTCTCACTACCGCAGCTTGTCGTCGAGACCCACAGCGAGAATATGTTGCTGCGAATTCAGGCACTCGTAGCTCTACAAGAAGAGCGCGCCGAAGATATTCAGGTGATTACAGTAGGAATGGATCATGAGCGCTACACCGCATTTCCGGTGGACCATCAGTGGGCAGGAGACGGGGAGCTTGACCCGGGAGCCGACAACGTATTTCCGACGGCACGCATTCGCGCTATCGAGCCGGAGTATTAGATGTTAGTTCGAATCGCAATTGCGGCCTCCTTCTTCGATGACCCGGTGCTCAACTCGGACCGGTATCAGCTGCATGCGGTGCACCGATCCCTCACTGCGGTACTTACCCGGCATGCCGAAATTGCCTGCCTGGATGATACCGAAGTGAGCGAATACCGGCGGAAGGTGAGCACTCTACCATCGACTGTCAGAGCCTACTGGGATCCCATTTTTGGACGTGCCGGCCGCCAATTCCGTATCCACTTCCCCCAATCGGCACGTCCGTCCCGTCGAGCAATGTCAATCTCAAATAGGAAAGATCTTCTTTCCTGGCGAAGCCACATGGATCACTTTCTGGTGGGCACCGACCAGGCCCGAGAATTCGGCTTCAGTCCGAGCTCAGACGGCAGAACCGACGAGGCCAGCGGAATATGTATCAGCAGCTATCGAGGCGTGACACCGAAACAGCTACGGGAGATGGAGGAGCTGAACAGCCGCTACTACCGCGCGGGCCAGCTTTCGCGAGACGATCTATGGAACCATTATATAAAACCACTGGTCATACGGGCCTCCAATGTCGTGCTAATCGATAAATACGCGGGGGGAAATCTTCAGGACTGCGCATACCTATGGGAGAAAATAGGTGAGATCCCTTCACCCAAAAGCAGCCACGGAAGAAAAATACAGATCCTGACACGTGTACTACCGAACAAAAACAAGGGCGACCGGGAGGATGCAGAACACAGAATGAAAGAGGTGGAATCCTTTGCAAGGAATTACGAAGGGACGACTGGAATTAAAGAGTTCAAGCTGACCTGGCTACCGGACAAAACATGGGGAAAAAAGGGGGAGAAGAAAACAGATTCATCGCCGGAAGAACGACACCATGACAGGCATTTTCGTTTCGATAAAAGAACTCTGTCGATAAGCTCGGGATTGGATTATATCGCCAATCCTGCCGGAATGGATGGGCAGCTTACCTACCGCTGCGAGGATGACCGGCACAGTAGTGACTTCACGAACATTCTCGAAAAAGAAAAGATACTGATCGCCGCAGCAGGGAGCCGGCCGCAGTCCCAGGGCCGACGGCAGGGATCGTGACGGCGTCGGGCAGGCACGATCTGCTGCGGCGACGAAGGAACTCAGCAGATCGTGCCCTCCTGGGGCGGCTGGTCGG
Source organism: Protofrankia sp. CiT1 (assembly GCF_917627335.1). Taxonomy (NCBI): domain Bacteria; kingdom Bacillati; phylum Actinomycetota; class Actinomycetes; order Frankiales; family Frankiaceae; genus Protofrankia; species Protofrankia sp. CiT1. The sequence goes on from NZ_CAKJTP010000109.1 coordinate 12,230, forward strand.
CTACCAGGCTCAGCGGCATGGAAGCGATGGAAACCGATCCAAATCCGGACCGAGTCAGTGGTGAGAACACGCCACGGACGCCTGGGCATCGCTGTGGGGCCACCGAGCCGAGCTGGGTTGAGCAGGTGTTCGTGACCTGCACCAGTGCGGTGAACGCCACGATGGCGCGGGCGTCGCTGTGGCATGGCGGTCGTCCCTGCCCGGCTACGCGGGGCACGGCGGCAGGCCCCGACCCACGGCGGACGGTGCTCGCCTGCTGCGATCTCGGCTGTTTCGACGATGCCGTCGATGTGCTGGCAGGCGTCGTGGAGAAGATCACGGCGGCCGGTTGGCTGGAACGTTCACCTGCCCGCAGTCTGCTCTCTGACGACGACCGCCATCGGACGCCGCAGGAAGCTGCGCTGTACCTGTACGCCGCACGTACCGCCGCAGCGGTGTTGGGAGAAATGCACCGCTATCGGCGTAGGAATCTCGGGTTACCTCAACGGCCGGAGCGGGTCAGCGGCGCCGACTGGGCGAATCGGTTGTTCCCCGACCCGGCGGATCGAGAGCTGCTTGTGCACCTCCTCACCTGGCTCGGCAGTGATGGCTCGGCCACCGGCGAACCCGGCTGGCCGTTGCAGGTGTGGGCGGAACGCCACGGGCTGGCGCTCCCGGACATGGCCAGGTGGGTCGCCCGTGTTGTCAGTGTGCTGCGTGAGGAAGACCCGCGCCGGTATCAGCGGTACATCGCGGGGCCACTGGCTGCCAAACCGCGTGCAACTGTCCCGTTCAGCGCCGTCGAGCTCGTCGACGGGCACCCTGTTCGGCGGCAGCGCCATCGGTACACGGCGGCACCGGGGCTGTGGGAGGACCGCACGCGTACAGGGACACCCATGGCCGTGCCGACCAAGAAGATGACCGCCGCAACGAAAGGCAGGAAGTGAACCGTATCGCTGTGCACGTCGTCGGAGCCTCCGACCTCGGCATGCACGAGCCGACACCCGCCGAGACGGCCACGCGGATTACAGAACTCACCGGCCTTGAGCCCTCCGCTCTCGCTGATGAGCTCGCCGGTACACCGATCGCCTGGTTTCTTCGGAAGATCGAAAAATTGGATGATCCTCCGGTTGGCAAACTGATCCTCATCGCGACCAAGCGGCACGACGATCCGAGGGTGCAGCCGGCAACCCAGGACCTGGCCGAGGCGATCCTCCCCTTCGTCCAGCAGCGGGTGCCGGCAACCACCGTCGCAACGATTCCACTTCCCAGCGTTGCGGATGCCAGAAAGTGGTTGACGGATTTCGTCGACGACGCGGCCAACGCCGTCGACGTACATACCCAGTGGGAGCTACCGCTTGGCGGCGGTGCAACAGGCGTTTTACTGGGAGTGATGTTCGAGCTTCTACTGCATGGGCATAAGTCGACCTTGTGGGCGGCGAACGGAGCCGGGAGCCGGATTTCGCTGCTTCCGCGCGGGCTGAACGCGGCGCCGGCGCGATGGCTGGTGCGCCACCGCTACTACGAGCCGCTCGCCAGCAGCGATCCGCCGTTGGAGGTGCCACCACCGCTGTCCCCGGGTGACGCCGGCTGGGACTTTCTGGCCCGCCGGCAACGCGTCGATGTAGACACGCTGCTCGCCGATCAGCCGAAGGAAAACGGCGCCTGGAAAGTGACGGACGTTGTTCAGGCGATCCTGGCTGAGGCGGTACAGGCCGCGTTCGCCGAAGGACTCGCCCGCGGGGAGATCACCGACGGCGCTGCCGCCCGCACCTGGCTCTGCCTGGCGGGACACGCCGCTATTCCAGAAAAGCAGCTGGTGCCTCCGCTTCCCGATCCGAAAAATCCGACGGTCGAGGAATGGCGTAACAAGGTTGTACGGCTCAGCCACGGCATGCACAAACCGGTACCTCCACCTCCTGTCATCCGCACGATGCAGAACGAATGGGCGACCACTCGGCGGGCCGAGCGCTGCGTACTCCAAGCCTTCCCGGACTGGCCGGTCGCACCCCCGCCGCCGGCCGAACGGACAGTCGTCGTGCTACGGGCGTTGAGCCGGTCCGCCACACCCGACCAGGGTAAGATCGACGATCAGTTTCTACTCGACCGCATCTCCGAGGCACTCGGCGCCGGGCAGGTGCTTTCGTTCGAGTTCGTCACCGACATGGCCAGGGTGACGGCCACCCGCGAAGGCGTGGAACGAATTCCGGTGACGGTCACCGACCCCAAGCTGCGACCGGACAATGTCAAGAAGTGCCGCGTTCAGCTGTTTGACGCACTGTCGGCAGAACCGCGCGCGGTGGTAGCGGACGAGGTCGCCGTACTGTTGCCGATCGGACGCAAGGCGCTGATGGTGGCAGCGATCCTCGCAGGGATCGATTGGTCGCTGCACGCAGCGGTACCACTGACGCTGCTGGTAGCGGAGGGTGACCATGGCCCTGACGGACTCATCATCGAGACGACACGTGTTACGGCGGAGGACACCAGACCGTTCGCCGTCCTGGGCCTTGACAGAGCCCTCGCCTGTCTGGCTGCCGAAGCGCTGACCAGACTCGACATCACGCTGGCCGGGCATCTGCTCCAGCGTGGCTCCCGCAAGCTTCAAGCTCTCGCTGTCGAGGTCAACGAGCTTCAGCGCAACGCCTTCGGCGTCCTGCCGCCAGGCACGGATGATCAGACTTCCGTAGCCGAAGTGAAACTCGCCCGCGCACGGCTCGAGCTGTGTCTGCGAATCGTCGACTCCCACCCATGGGACGCCGCCTATCTCGCCCTCGCCATGCTCGACCACACGTTCCGCATGCCGAAAAAAGCGGAAGAAGTGACGGTTGCCCAACTGGGTCGGTTCGGGCTCACTCAGTGGGAGGGCTGGGTGCCGCAAACAGACCCGCCTGTCCCGCACACAGAGCCCGTCGGCGATCGCTGGTACTACCTTGCGCCCTGGCATGCGCTCCGAATG
>NZ_CAKJTP010000110.1:0-14007 GCF_917627335.1 Protofrankia sp. CiT1
CCGCTGGTCAGGGGCGGAGGCTCCGGGATTTGAACCCGGGAGGGGGCGTTACCCCCAACCGCATTAGCAGTGCGGCGCCATAGACCGGACTAGGCGAAGCCTCCAACGTGCGTTCTGAGTATAGCCATCACGCTCGATGCGATTTTTTTGACCCCCTATCACTATTGTGAACTGCGTCACATGACCTATGGCGATCTTTGATCGCGCTGGCGTCACGTCACGGGCCCCGAGGGAGGCTGGAGCGCGGCCAGCACGGCATCCGCCACCTGCTTCCCGCGCTCCGCTACGACCAGCGCCTCGCCGTCAGCATCCCGCACGTAGAACGCGTTCACCACGTCGAGACCGATCGTGGCCACGATTGCGGTGCGGACGCTGAGGCCGGCGTCTGACAGCGCGCGGACCATCCGGAACAGCACTCCGGCGCGGTCGGGGGCACGGATCTCGACAACGGTGTCCGCCCCGGAGCCATCGAAGATCACTCTTGGTGGTGCTGGCGTGTATCCGCCCCGCGGGCGCGCATACGCCTGTTCCCGCATCGTGATCCTGGCGTCCAGGTCCAACGTACCGTCCAGGGATCGCAGCAGGTCGCCGCGCAGTATCGCGGGACTGGGCGCCTCCCCGCCCGCCCCCGGCCCGGCCATCGCCGACGATGCTGAGACCGCCGCCTGCAGCAGGGCCCGGCCAGCACAAGCGCGGGCGGACGCGCGGCGCACGTCGAGACGGTTGACAGCCAGTACCCCGGTGGTGGCGGCCAGCAGCCCGGGACGGTCGGGCGCCACCACGACGATCTCGAACATGCCGTCGTCCGGGAGCGGGTTGACCACCACCGCGTACTCGTCCGCGAACGCGAGAAGGAGGCGCTGGCGCTCGGTGAGCGCGGGCGGGCAGGGCGCTTGCTCGCCCCGGTAGACCGCCATCGTGCGGCTGACCAGTTCACCGACCAGCCGCGCCTTCCACGGGCTCCACGCTGTCGGGCCGGTGGCGAGCGAGTCGGCTTCGGTGAGGGCGTGCAGCAGGCCGAGCACCCGGGGGCTGCCGGCAGCCCGCGCCACCGCCTCGATGGTCGTGACGTCGTCGATGTCCCGGCGGGTCGCGGCTTCGGCGAGCAGCAGATGATGGCGCACCATCGTGACCAGCACCTCGGCGTCCGCGGGCGGGAGCCCGAGGCGGGGAGCGATCACACCGACCACGGCGATGCCGGCTTCGGTGTGATCGCCGGGCCAGCCTTTGCCGATGTCGTGCAGCAGAGCGCCGAGCAGGAGCAGATCGGGCCGGTCGACGCCGCGGGTCGACGCGGCCGCGGCCGCCGCTGTTTCGATCAGGTGCCGATCGACGGTGAAGCGGTGGTACGGGTTGCGCTGCGGTTTGCTGCGTACCCGTTCCCATTCGGGCAGCAACCGGACGAGCAGGCCGACCTGGTCAAGAGCTTCCATGACCGCGACCGCGGGCGCGCCGGTGGCCAACAGGGCAACCAGCGCGTCGCGCGCCGCGTCCGGCCATGGGGTCGGCATGGGCGTGGCCTCGCGAGCAAGCCGGTCGAGCGCGTACCGCCCGATCGGAACGCCGGCCCGGGCGGCCGCGGCGGCAACCCGCAGCGTCAGTGTCGGGTCACCGGCCGGGTCCGCGTCCCGGGCGAGCTGCGCCTCGCGGTTCTGCTCGACCACCCCTTCATCGAGGGGACGGCGGGCCGGGCGGCTGCGGAGCCAGCGCGAGGGCGGCCGTAGGCCGGCCGAGACCCGGTACCAGGTGACGTCCCACGTCCAGGAGATCGTGCGGCCGGCGTCGGCGGTGGCGTGGGCGAGCGCCGACGAGTCGGGGTAGCTCAGGGCGGCGGCGACGGCCGCGGTGTCCTGGAGCAGCAGCCGGTTCCGCTCGCCGCCACGGGCGAGTCTGCGCACCTCACCACGGATGTCGAGAAGCACCCGGTAGGCGGCGAGCACCCGTTCGGGCGGTTTCTCCGCGACCCATGCGGCGGCCAGCGCGGCCAGGGCGTGGACGTCACGCAGCCCGCCGCGAGCTTCCTTCAGATCCGGTTCGAGCAGGAAGGCGACCTCACCGTGACGCCGGGCCCGATCGGCAACCATGTCCGCGAGTTCGGGCAGCCGACGGGGGGCACGGGCCCGCCATCGGCCGCGGACGCGCTCGAGCAGGGAGGCGGCCAGGGCGTGGTCCCCGGCGACCACGCGGGCGTCCAACAGACCGAGTGCCGCCTTCAGGTCACCGTCCGCGACAGCGACGGCCTCCGTGACGGTTCGGACGCTGTGGTCGAGACCGACTCCGGCGTCCCAGAGCGGGTACCAGACGGCGTCGGCCAGCTGGGCGATGTCGTCCCGCCGGCCGTTGTGGACGAGCAACAGATCGAGGTCGCTGCCGAAAGCGGGTTCGCCGCGCCCGTAGCCGCCGACCGCGACCAGCGCGACGCCTGCTCCCGGGTTGCCGAACAGGTCGCGCAACACGCCGTCGGCCACGTCCACCAGCGCACGGCGAAGGGCCGGCCCGACGGTTGCGTCGAACTCGCCGGACCGGCCCAGCAGCGCGGCAATCCTGTTGGTCATCGCGGTGGGAGCATGATTTTACAGAGCGTCTGATCCACGTTCGCCGGTGCGAACCCGTACGACCGTTTCGACCGGTAGCACCCAGATCTTGCCATCGCCGATCTTGCCGGTCTGCGCGGCGGTGGCGATGGTGGTCACCAGTTCCTCAACGGCGGTGTCGTCCGCGATGATCTCAATTTTGATTTTGGGGACGAAATCGACCTTGTACTCGGCGCCCCGGTAGACCTCGGTGTGGCCCTTCTGCCGACCGAAGCCCTGGACCTCGGAGATGGTCAGGCCGTGCACGCCGAGAGATTCCAGCGCGGCCTTCACATCCTCCAGTTTGAACGGCTTGATGACCGCGGTCACGAGTTTCACGCTTGGCCCTCCTCGGTGGTTGTGGCCGTGGACAGGAGCGAGGCGGAGCCGCCGCCGAGCGAAGTGAACTCGTATGCGGTCTCGCCGTGCAGCACGAAGTCCATGCCTTCCTGCTCCTCATCCGGCGACAGCCTCATCTTGTAGATCTTGTCGATGGCGAAGGCGATGATGAACGTCGCGACGAACGAGTAGGCCACCACTGAGACGACCGCGAGTGCCTGCTTGCCGAGCAGGCTGGCGCCACCGCCGTAGAAGATGCCATCCACGCTGTAACCGGGAGCGACATCACCCGTTCCGAAGAACCCGATCAGCAGGGCGCCGAGCACACCACCGACAAGGTGGACGGCGCCGACGTCGAGGGCGTCGTCGATGCCGACCTTGCCCTTGATCGCTGTAGCCAGGGCGCAGACAGCACCGGCGATGAGACCGATGGCGATCGAACCGGCCGGTGAGACGAAGCCGCAAGCGGGGGTGATGGCGACCAGACCGGCGACAGCACCGGAGGCGGCACCGAGCGTGGTGGCCTTGCCATCACGGATCTTCTCCACGAACAGCCAGCCGAGCATGGCGGCGGCAGTCGCGGTATTGGTGTTGACGAAGGCGAACCCGGAGCGGGTGTCGGCGGCGAGTTCGGACCCGGCGTTGAACCCGAACCAGCCGAACCAGAGCAGCCCGGTGCCCAGCAGCACGAAGGGAAGGTTGTGCGGTCGGAAGCTGGTGCCCGGCCAGCCCTTGCGCCGGCCGAGGACGAGGGCCACGGCGATGGCCGCGGCGCCGGCGTTCGCGTGGACGACCGTGCCGCCGGCGAAGTCCTCGGCGCCCTTCTTGAACAGCCACCCCTCGGGCGAGAACACCCAGTGCGCAATCGGTGAATACACGACAAGTGACCAAATTGTGACGAAGACGGCAAAGGCGCCGAACTTCCAGCGGTCGGCCGTGGCGCCGGTAATCAGTGCTGGCGTGATGATTGCGAACATGAGCTGGAAGGCCACGAAGACGATCGGTGGGATTACCTGGGCGAGCGAGTTCGATTCGTAGGGTGCGGGGAAGGTCACCTCCGCGTAGCCGGGCACGGCCTCGCTCATGTGGTTGAGCAACGCGAAATGGAACCCGCCAAATATCTGGTTGCTGCCACCGAACGCGATACTGTAACCAATCAGTACCCAGAGGACGCTGACAACCCCTATGCAGAAGAAATTCTGCATGAGCATGCCCAGGACATTCTTCGAGCGCACCATTCCGCCGTAGAAGAACGCCAGGCCGGGCGTCATCAGGAGCACAAGGGCCGAGGCGGCCAGAATCCAGGCGGTGCTGCCGACACCCGCCGCGCTGGCTATCCCGTTCTGGAGCTCTTTAAGCTGATCTGGGTTCATGTCTCTCCTGTCGATCGCTCCGCACGCCTGCGCGGACCACGCGAGCCCCGGTTCGCGGCCATGTCCGCCGTCCCGGATCCTTCGGCCGAAGGGTCGATAGGATCTGTTGCTAATTGGTAGCTTTTCTGTTTCTGACGTGTGAAATCGACGAATTGGGTGGCCTGTGGTTTGATCAGATGGCTGCGCATGGTGTCTTGCGTTGCTCTCCGTGTCGATCGGCGCGTTTGCGTGATGCTACTGCCGTCAGGAGTTACCGTTCCTTCCTGTGTGTAGTCATTCAGATGCAGATGGTAATAATCATATTCGTTGTTTTTCATACCATTTTGTCCGGTTGCGTGGATGGCTGTCCGCTGCCCCCAGGCGCCGGCGGCGGGTGTTCGTGCGCATGCCTGTCGCCAGGGGACTACTCGCTGCCGCCGCCGGTGGGGTCATGTTGGTACCGGCCGTCGCCGTCCCGGCCAGAGCCGACGGTATCGCCAAGGTCGAGGACGACATTGTGGGCGTTCAGCGGCGCCTGACCGAATTGGCTGATTCGACCGAGATTGTCACGGAGGCATTCAATGCGGGACGGTTGCGCCTCGCCGCGGCTGAACAGGCCGCGGCGAGGGCAACGGACAATGTCGGGCTCGCTGACGACGCTGTGCGGGCGGCTCAGGAAAAACGCCGTGCCGTCAGTTTCATCGCCTATCAGGCCGGTGACTTCGAACAGCTGAGGGTGCTGTTGTCCGGTGACCCCGCGACAGCGCTGGACCGGGCGGGCGCGATAAACGCGCTTGCCCGCCGCGGCCGGGAGGCCGAAATCCAGCTGCGGTCGGCCCGTCATGATCTTGCTGATGCGCAGGCCGCAGCCAGGCTGGCGCTCGACGAGCGGCATCGTGAGGTTGCCTCCCTCGAGGAACAGAAGCGGAGCATCGAGACATCGGTCGCGGCACAGCGGGCGCTGCTCGACGAACTGATCGCTCAGCATGACGATCTTGTTCGGCAGGCACGGGAAAGTGAGGCCGCGGCTCTTCGTACCCGTGAGCAGGCAGCCGCGCAAGCCGCCGCGGCCCGTGCTCAGCAGGCTGCCGCCGAACAGGAGCGGCTACGCACGGTCAGTGGAGCGACCGAAAACGCCGGCCGCGGCTTCACCAACACCCCGGTCTCGCCACCGCCACCGCCACCGCCACCGCCCACAGCGGGTGCCGGCGGTGCCGCGGTTGCGGTCGCCGCGGCCCGCGCGCAGCTCGGCAAACCGTACATGTGGGGGGCGGCCGGCCCGGACGCCTTCGACTGCTCGGGGCTCACCCAGTGGGTGTGGTCGCGGGCGGGCGTCGCGCTGTCCCACTACACCGGTGCGCAGTGGAACGAGGGACGTCAGGTTTCCACCGGCGAGCTCATGCCGGGCGACCTGGTCTTCTTCGGCGCTGATCTGCATCACGTCGGGATCTACATCGGCGCCGGGAAAATGATTGACGCACCGCGCACGGGCACTGTCGTCCGCATCGAGGACGTCTGGTGGGCGAGGCTCGCCGGGGCGGTCCGGCCGGGTGGGTGAGACCGGGGGCGCCTGGCGGGGTTCACGCCATGATGACGTCCCGTTCGTGGGGGGTCCGCTCCACATAGACGAGCCCCGCGCCCCGCCGCGAGAGCTCGATGGTGGCCGGCTCGTCACACGCTGGGTCCTGCGCCGAGGACACGACTTCGACGACGTCACCCTGCCCGCGGACGATGACCGTGGCACCTGGCATCACCCCACCATCGCGCAGCTGGCGCATGGTGCGTTCGTCTGTCTGGAGCCGTTCGGAGATCCAGCTGACCGTCACCGGGGTCGCCCGGAAGCCCGCGAAGTCCGCGGCGGCCAGCAGGCTCAGCGGTGCCGGTGGCCGCGGCCCGGCCGGGCGGTCGAACGAGCCAGTTGGGATGACGTTGCCAAACGGGCATCTCTTCGGGTCGCCAAGGATGTCGGTGAGCCGCATCTCCACCTCGTCGGAGATCACGTGTTCCCATCGGCACGCCTCGTTGTGCACCAGGGGCCAGTCCAGACCGATCACCCGGGTGAGGAGAAGCTCCGCGAGGCGGTGCTTGCGCATGACCGCGGTCGCGCGGGCGAGACCCTTCTCGGTGAACTGCACGGTGCGGTCGTCGGCGAGGGCGACCAGCCCCTCGCCTGCCAGCCGCGAGGTCGATTCGCTGGCCGCGGGGGCGCTGACGTGCAATCTTTCTACCAAGCGCGCGCGCAGCGGCGGGATGCCCTCCTCCCTCAGCTCGTAGAGGGTGCGGAGGTACATCTCGGTACTGTCGATTAGTCCAGTCACCGGGCTCCTTCGTCCAGGGTCCAGGGTACGCCCGCGCGTCGAGGTGTGGTCTGCCCCGATCGGCGGCCGGCCAGGCTCGATCGGGGGTCGGAGACCACGGCGCGACGTCCTACACTTGGGTGCATGAGCTCGACCCAGATCGCACCGGAGACCACCCACAGCGATACGGATGAGGGTAATGACTTCGCCCACTACGCCCGTCATGAGGAGATCGTCCGGGCATCCATCGAAGGCGGCCGGGTGACTGCCCTGTGCGGCTACCAGTTCGAACCGGTACGGGATCCGCAGCGGTTCCCGGTATGCCCGCGGTGCAAGGAGCTCGTCGGTCTCGCCGAGCAGTTCGGCTGACCAGTTCGATTGATCGGTTCGGCTGACCGGACGGGCGAGGCGCCACCCCGGCGAGCGCTGACAAACGCCCGCGTCACCGCGTCTGGCACCTGTCGTCCGCGTCGGCGCGTGAACGGGCGGCTGTGTCACGACTATGCTCGTGCTGACGCGCCCTTGTAGCTCAGTGGATAGAGCGATCGCCTCCTAAGCGATAGGTCGTAGGTCCGATTCCTACCAAGGGCACAACGCATCGCTGACCTGCGACGGAACCTCCTCGGGCAGCTGAGGAGGGCGACGCGCTGGGAGTAGTCGAAGTGAGAGTGCTGGTCGCGCAGCGTGTCGTGTACCGCGGACCGTTGGATGGGCCGGATATCGCCGCGAGCCTCGCCGAGGGCTGGGCGGACGTCAGCATGATCGTCGAGGTTGACCGGTTCGACGACGAGGCCATCCATGAAGCGATCCGCTGGAGCCGTTCGTCCCTGCGCGCCGCAATTCACGACATCGGCGATCGGACGCTGGGGTGGGATGACGGCCAGTTCCGCGAGGCCAAGGTCCTCACTGACGCTGCCTGACCGCTCCACCTCGGCAAGAGCGTCACTCCGGCCTTTACTGGGCGCATGATGGCGGTGCGGCTGACCTGGGGGTGTACATCGCATCGGCGGCCGGCGAGATTGCCGACTGGTGGGCTGCTGGCCCGGCGGGACATGCTCGGCTCGGCCGGGGCCCTGCCTCCGTCGCGGCTGCAAACGCCGGCCTGACGGCAGCCACGACCAGTCCGACATACAGCGTGTCGGGAAGCGGCCTGACCGCTATCCCATCCGCGGTCACGATCTCCGGCACGACCGCCGCGAACGTACTCGGTCTGCGGGCCGGTCTCGAATCGTGATGATGGGGACGTTCACCGCGCCGGAACCATTGGCACGCTCATCACACCGGCTGTCGACGGCAGCTCCTCAACGATGGGTCGCAGGTCCGATTCCTGCCAAGGGCACTTCAGCGGTCGGCGCTGGGCGTTCATCCAGGGGCTGCCGGCGCCAGGTGGCGCCTCGCGTCGTTGTCGTCAGCCCAGGTAGAGCACCCGCTACACCGGGGCCTGGGCTGCCTCGCGACGCCTCCACCTGGCATCCGACAGCCCCCGAAGGGGGCAGCTTGGGAGGGACGTGTGTATCAGGCGGAGCCGACGACCGGTCCGGGCGGGTCGGTACCCCGCTTGCCCTGCCCGGCATCGGGGCCCTGCCCGTCGGCCCATACCGTCCGGCACCGCGTGCAGCGATGGCCGGGCCGGGATCCCTTCGGCCCGGCCTCGACGCGCCGTCGGGACCGCTGGTGTTCTGGGCAGCGGAGGACCAGCAGCGGAACCAGGCCGTTGCTCATCGGCCGATCCTCCCGGTGCCGCGACAGCTCCGGCAGGTCTCGTGCTGGTCGCCGCTGAAGATCCCATCCTCGTCTTGTTCAGCCCTTTCCACGATCACATTTCCGGTGCCGCCGCATGTGCCGCAGTCCTTCAGCCCCGCGGTTCCGCGGTTCTCCCGGTCCCGTTTTCGCTGTCCCTTGTCCCGTGCCATGTCGCCTCCATATCTCACGATGATCCTGCCAGCGTGAGGGGATCTGTAACGATCAGACTACGGACAGGGCGGGCATTATGGGGGCGGGTTACGCAGACCACTAGGTGGTCCGACGGCGGCGAGGATGGAGCCAGGGCATGTCAGCCGCGGAAGTGGAAGTCTGCTCTGCGGCACCGCGCGCACGCCGCGGGCGCTGCGGGCGCTGTGGGAAGCCGCGCCCGCCCGCCGGGCTGTGCGTCCGGTGGCAGGGGTCTCCAGCGCGCGGGATGGCAGGCGCGAACGACGTCGGGAAGGCGGTGGGCAATGTCCGCGAGTGTGTTGGGGGATGGCCGGTTCGAGCTGGTTGTCGCGGCGAAGGAGCGCGTCGCTGAGGCGGTGGTGCGGGTGGTGCTCACCCGTCCTGACGGCGTCGCGCTACCGACATGGACGCCGGGCGCGCATATTGACCTGATCCTGGCCGACCAGCTGGTCCGCCAGTATTCACTGTGTGGTGATCCCGCCGACGGCGAGCGTTGGGAGATCGGCGTACTGCACGAGCCCGACGGGCGCGGCGGGTCCCGGCACGTGCATCAGGTTCTCGACGTCGGCGACCAGGTGACGGCCAGCGCTCCACGGAACAACTTCCAGCTTGTCCCGGCGCCGGAGTATCTGTTCCTCGCGGGCGGGATCGGCATCACCCCCATCCTGCCGATGGTCCACGCGGCGCAGGCCGCCGGTGCCACGTGGCGGCTCGTCTACGGCGGGCGGCGGCATGCGTCCATGGCTTTCCTCGACCGGTTGGCCCAGTACGGGAGCCGCGTGACGATCCACCCCGAGGACATTCATGGCCAGCTTGACCTGGCCAGCCTGCTGGACATTCCCCGCCCGGATGTCGCGGTCTACTGCTGTGGCCCCGAGGGGCTGCTGGCGGCGGTGGAGTCGCGATGCTCGGCATGGCCGGCCGGCAGTCTGCACGTCGAGCGTTTTCAACCGCGCCCGGTGGGAGCGGACGACATCGCCGGTGCCGGGACGGCCGGTACCGCGGGTACTGGCGATGTCGCGGTTGCTCTGAGCGAGTTCGACGTCGTTCTTGCCCAGAGCGGCCGGACGGTGCGGGTCCCCACGTCGCTGTCGGTGCTCGAGGCGTTGGAAGCGGCCGGGGTGGATGTGTTGTCGTCCTGCCGGGAGGGTGTCTGCGGCACCTGCGAGACCGGTGTCGTCGAAGGCGAGCCGGATCACCGGGATTCCATCCTCACCGAGGAGGAGCGAGCAGCGTCTGGCCTCATGATGGTCTGCGTCTCCCGCAGCCGCACCCCGAAGCTCGTCCTCGATCTGTGAACGGCCGGGGTGGGCTGGCCCACCCCGGCTGAGCCCGGCTACGGTCAGGCGGACTTGATTGCCGAAATGTCCAGCTCGATCTTCACCTTGTCGCTGAGGAGGAGACCACCGGTCTCAAGCGGAGCGTTGAAGGTGATCCCGAAGTCCTTGCGGTTGATCGTTGTGCTTCCTTCGAAGCCAGCCCGGGTGTTGCCGAACGGGTCCTTGGCCGAGCCCCCGAACTCGATCTCGATGTCGATCGGCTTGGTCACGCCGTGGATGGTGATGTCACCGCTGAGGATGAAGCTGTCGTCGCTGCCGCCGCTCTTCGCGGTGTTGCTGACGAAGGTGATCGACGGGTACTGCTCGACGTCGAGGAAGTCACCGCTGCGCAGGTGCCCGTCCCGGTCGGCGTTGCCCGTGTTGATGCTGGTGGTGGAGATGGTCACGGTGGCGCTGGACGCCAGGGGCTCAGCGCCGTTGAGGTTCAGCGTCCCTTCGAAGCTGTCGAAGCCTCCGCGGACTGTGGTGACCAGGGCGTGGCGGACGGCGAAGCCCAGGCGGCTGTGCACCGGGTCGATCGTCCAGGTGCCGGTGAGATCGTCAGATGTGTTCGTGGGAGACGTCATCGTTTCCTCCTGGAAGGGTCGTGCGGGCTGTCGTGTCGGTGGCCGGGTGGCCGCGGGCGGGCCAGCGGCTGCTTTGACCTCATCAGCGTATCGGTGTTCGCGCAAGCAACTTTTTGAGCGGTGTGCGTATGGTTTTTCACGCACCCGGAGGTCCTTCCGGAGCCCTAGGCTGTGACCATGGCCGGAACGCGGTGGCTTGACAGCGACGAGCAACGAACATGGCGGGCTTTCCTCGCGGCGACAGAGCTCCTCGCGGATGCTCTTGACCGACAGCTCCAAAGCGATGCCGGCATGACCCACGCCGCCTACGCGGTGCTGGTGATTCTTTCCGAGGCATCCGGTCGCTCCATGCGGATGAGCGAACTCGCCCGTGCGACCAACTCGTCCCAAAGTCGTTTGTCCCACGTGGTGGCGCGTCATGAGGAGCGGGGCTGGGTCCGCCGGGAGAGGTGCCCGACCGACCGGCGTGGCCAGGTTGCCGTACTCACGGACGCAGGTTACGACGTCCTCACCGCGACCGCCCCGGGACATGTCGAAACGGTGCGGCGGCTTGTTTTCGACGGGCTCGACCCGACCCGGATCGAGCAGCTCGGCGCCATCAGCCAGGCGCTCCTGGCCGTGCTCGACCCGGAAGGGAAGCTCTCCGCGGTTTTTCCCGTCTCCTGACCCGCGTCCCTGCGGCCGGAGCCGCGGAGCACCGGTCAGGCCGCGCAGGTACCTACGGCGGGCCTGCGGACGAATCCGGCGACGGCGTTGAGGACTCGAGCCAGCGCGGTCAGCAGGTGACGTGCCCGGTTGACAATCGTGATTCCCGCGCCGAGGAGAAGCCTGCCGGGAGGCTGGGGGGACGGCTGGGGCGCCGGCGGTGCGGTCGGCTGTACCCGCGACGCCGCATGCATCGCCTCGACCTGTTCGGCGAGCTCGCGAAGACCGTCGGCCGGCATCCGTTGGCGCAGCTGCGGGAACCAGACCTCCTCCTGCTCCCACACGTGTTCACCGACCATCGCCAGCAGCTCGTGCACCAGCCGGTCGAAATCGGGGTCGGTCGGCTTTGTGGCACGGAGTGCCGTCATGGTTCTCTTGGCCGCGGCCTGTTGGGCGATTTCCTTCTCGATCACCTCGTCGCCGTTTGGGATGATTTTTCTGGCCGTAGGGTAGACGATTTTTTCCTCGGCCGCCGAGTGCCGGAGCAGCTCAAGAATGATATCTACCGCCAGCTGCTTCTTTGTCGTCGTCGAGGATGTCTGGTCGTAATGCCGAAACAGTTCTTCGACCTTATCGTGGTCGCGCGTCAGAACAGCTACGACGTCACCTTCGGCCACTGCGGGACCTCCCCTGGTCATTTGGTCATTTGTCGGGTTGACGCGGATTTCCCGGGCGTCCCGGAGAAGCCCCGTCTGGTTTACCGGGGGCACCCGGTGAGTCCTCTACCCGATTACCGGACACTGTAAGACGGCGCCCGGCCCGCGCCCGGGTGTCGTCCTGATTATCTCGATGTCGGCCCCGGCAGTGCGGCCCTCGGCGCGCACAGACCCTGCCGCCTGCGCCAGCGAGCGGGCTCGTTCGGCGGTCAGTCCGTCGGACACATCGCGACTGGGACCATGACGGCCTCGGTCCGTGCGATGGAAGCCCACGCCGACCAGGGTGCGGCCGCCGTTGCGGGTGCTGCCCTGACCGCTGGAGACTGCCGAGCCCCGCGGCTGGCGGCGTAGAGTCAGCGTTATGAAGCGGCTGGTCCAGATCCCCTACGAGCTGCTGCAGGGGGAGGACGGTGTCTGGACGGCCCATGCGTCGTTCCCCAGCGGTGGCGCGCACGGGCTCGGTAACACTGCCGAGGACGCCGTGGCCGATCTCTACGAGGCTGTCAGCCTGGTCATCGAGGAGCTCGGCGTTCCGCCGGTCCTGACGATCGTGCAGGACGTCGCCTGAAGCCACCTCTTCCCATGCTGCCGGGCGGGGAAGTGGTCAAGGTTCTTGAGAAGCTTGGCTTCGAGGTGATCCGTGTCAAGGGAAGCCATCAGATGCTGAGGAACGCTGACGGGCGCTTCACGGTCGTTCCTGTTCATCCCGGTCGTGACATCCCGGTCGGGACGCTGCGTCGGATCATTCGTGACACGGGCCTGTCGATCGAGGAGTTCGTCACCACTCTTTGACGGGTAGGGCTTGGCGTGCAGCGGGTCATACACCTCGGCCGTCGGCCCCGATGGTCGTCACAGCCACGATGCCGGTGGAAGGCCAACGGTGATATCCAGGCCTCTGGCCAGCTTTACGATGAGGCCGCCCCCGCTTGGTGCTGAGGGCGTTTCTGCAGCGTGTTGTGAACGGCGGCGGCTACGTCCGCCGCCCCGGCCATCGACAAACGCACGATGATCACTATCGTGACCAGTCCTGCTGGTCGCGCCATCACCCTGCTGCGCGGCTGAGTATCGATCGAAAGCTACAGTGCATCGCGCACGGTCAGGTGCTTGTGTCTATGCTGCGGGGCTGGGGTGGTGTCGCCCGCGGGTGAGGCGCTCGTCTGCCTCGGTGAGGGTGTAGCCCATGCCGGAGGCGGTGCGGTCGCCGATGCCGGCATAGCGGGCGAAGCGGGTGAGAGCGTTGACAGCGCTGCGTGTCTCCGGTGGCACAGCCGCGGGTTCGGCGAGGGTGTAACGGACGGATCCGACGCAGCCTCGCCGGTAGGGCGCCCCGGGTTTGATCATGTGTTCGGCAGTGCTCAGGCGCATGTCGACGAGTTCGAGGTGGTCGTCGATCGTGTTGTCGATGTCCGGGGGGAGCGGGGTCTCTGGTGCCCAGGTCCGCCAGCGGGCGGCGAGAGTGCCGAAGACGCGTTCGGGGTCGGGCAGGATGCGCTGGCGGCGTGCGCCGTCTTCGCGTCCGGTGGCGAAGCTGACCGGGGTGATGAGTGTGAATTTCCAGGATGTCGCGGGGGCCGCGGTGGCGAGCAGGTCCGGGTACGGCGTGGCTTCGATGAGATCCACTGACCGCTTTGTGTAGTCGGTGGCGCCTATGCGCCATTGGTCGCGGGCAGCCAGCGCGGCGAGTATCGGTCCGGTGAGTTCGTCGAGTAACACGCCGACCTCGAAGCGAACATGCTGTGATGTTCTGTCTGGTGTTCGTTGGCGTTCGTCGAGCAGCGGTGTAATGGCGAATGGGCGGGGTGGTGGCCCGTCGTGAAGGTAGGTGCTGGTCTGGGGTGATAGTCCGTCGCGGATAGCGGCGAGGACGGCGGCGTTTACCGCCGGGCCTGTGTGCGGTGGCGGCAGTGCCCCGGCAGTCGTTGGAGCGATGTTCACGATGATGCGGGCGGGCACAAGCCCCTCCTGTCTCCTGGTGGGTCTGATGTCGTCTCGGTGGGTCCGTTTCCACGGTAGGGCCGGTCAGCCGGTCCGCACCCGGAGGGTTGCCGTGTGGCGTGCGGTTCCTACCGGTCCGGGCGGACGGATGCCAACCAGGCTGCGGCATGCTCGGGTCATGCTCTTCGGATGCGCCTCTCGGGTAGATGGTGATCACATCTCGGTTGCACAGTTTCGCGATCCCGTCAAGCGACCCAATCTTGATCGACATCCAGAACCTCCGACACGCCGACAAACTGGGGAGGTTCTGGC
>NZ_CAKJTP010000111.1:0-603 GCF_917627335.1 Protofrankia sp. CiT1
GCCGCGGTGAAGGCCAGCTCACAGACCGTCCACCCGCGCGCGGTCAACACAGCGCCCAGTGCCTCGACGAACATTTGATGATCGTCGCAGAGCACCACCCTCACGACATACCCTGCTGGGTATGTGCCGCGGGCAACAGGAGCCGCAGGCGGGCGCCGCCCAGTGGGCTCGAGTCGATTTCCACCCGCCCGTCGAATCTTTCGACCGTCTCCTGGACAATTTTCAGTCCCAAACCAGCGGAATTCGCTGGTTTACCGGCGAATCCGGCTCCGTCATCGTCGACTTCGACCGCCATCCATCCGTCATCCGCCATCGGCGTAGCCGTCAGCTCGACTCGGCCTGACGATCCGGCGGCCTGAGCGGCGTTGGCGACAAGATTGTCGACAACCCGCCGTAGCATGACCGGATCAGCCACCACCGGGGCGAGCGGGGCGGCAGTCCCCGGCCGGTGCCGGACCTGTGCCGGGACCGCTCGGTCCCAGTAGGCCCCTGCTTCCGCGAGCAGCTCGGAAAGGTCAACCAGCCGGACGCAGACGCCACCAGCGGCGCTGTCCACCAGCACCGCGAGCCGGTCCGCCTCCAGCAGCACCCGATCCAGCCAGC
>NZ_CAKJTP010000111.1:1064-5807 GCF_917627335.1 Protofrankia sp. CiT1
TCCCTACCCCCATACCCCGTCGGTATCCCGGCTACAGCGCGCGTGGGGCCATCATCATCGCTATGAGACACCGATTGGTGTATCAACAGAACACATGAATTATATCACGGTATGGATAAATTTAGCTGCGCGGACAACGGGGTCAACGATTATGTTCGTTAGTTGTGATTGCAGTGTTTAACGATTGACATATAATCTTGAGTGGCACCGGTGACCGCTGTTAACTTCTCACTCCGAGGGGGTGTGGGGTAGTTCAGATAAAAGAGGTGTAAAATTCCTGTTCCGCGGAACATGCCAGCTACAGTAGCTATACGCCACCTTCTGCCATCTCGATACATTTGCCTGACTGCAATGATCATTTTGGCAGGTATCGTACTTGTGGCCTGTCAGCCCCCGGCCGCACCTGACGCCACCCCAACATCAAAGTCTTCGCAACCCACAGCAAGGTCGGTCGCGATCCCCATCGCCCCCAGCGCTTCCGGTGTGACAATGCCACGAGGAGATCTTCCCGGCTGGAAACAGATTTTCACCGAAGATTTCGTCACCGATACGCCGGTCGGCAGTTTCCCGAGCGCGGCCCCGTATCAAGGCAGGTGGAATGCCTATCCGGACGGAACACTCGACACCGCGGGCAAAAACGGGGCAAAATCATATTATTATCCTAGCAAAGTGCTAAGTGTCCAGAATGGCGTTCTTGACTATAATCTACACACTGCGAATGGAACACCCATGGGTGCGGCACTCATTCCTGTACTGCCCGGCAGTTCCACAGCTTACCAAGGCCAGTTGTACGGTAAGTTCACCATCCGCTTCCGGGCGGATCCGCTCGTCGGTTTCAAGACCGCATGGCTCTTGTGGCCCGATAGCGGGGCATGGCCACGCGACGGAGAAATCGATTTTCCCGAAGGCGACCTGTCTGGAAGCATCAGCGCGTTCATGCATCGACAGGATGGAACCTCTGGCGGCGACCAGGAGGACTTCGGCACCACAACGACGTACACGGCATGGCATACCGCCAGCATTGAGTGGACCCCAAACAAAGTAGATTTCATCCTCGATGACCGGTCCATCGGTAGCTCGACCGGGAGGATACCCAACACGCCGATGCACTGGGTTATCCAGACCGAGTCATCTCTCGATCATTTCCCCGCGGCCAGTACGAGCGGGGCGGTGCAGATCGACTGGGTGGCGGTGTACTCGTACCTGCAGAAATGATCACTATCATGCGTGTGATCGATCAATCGTATTCCACGATCACTCTTCGCTTGCCGTCTTTCAGGCTGATAATCAAACGGGTCACACTACGGATATTTCCGACAATCACGAAAGGTGGCCCGAGGTGTGGAAGTCATGGGCCGGTGGAATGCTAGACGAATGCAGCTAATATTTCGCCGAGCTGATGCAAGACCCCCCATTGAGCATATCGATACCGAAACCCCGGCCGTCATCCTCAAAATTCTCCCTGATCCGTTTTACCACGGCGGTCTCGGTGCGAGCAGGAGTCTCGGCCGCCTCGGGATACCCGTCTACAGCGTGCACGAGGACCGGTTGGCCCCCGCGGCCAGTTCGCGCTATCTGCATGGCCGCATGTTCTGGACTCCAGACCCTGACGACGCCGACCAGCTCAGGCAGGGTCTGTTGCGGCTGGCGGCCGACATCGGCCGTCCGGCCGTCCTTATTCCGGTCGACGACGCAAGTGCGGTGTTCGTCGCGGAACACGGCGATGAACTGCGGCCGTGGTTCATTTTTCCGGCTCCTCCGCACAATCTGCCGCGCCGGCTGGCAGACAAGTATCTGATGTACAGGATGTGCCGGGAACTCGGTGTCCCCTGCGCAACGGCCGCACTGCCCACCTCGCTCGCCGAGGCCCAGGACTTCGCGGCCCGAATCGGCCTGCCACTCGTCGCCAAACTCACCTGTCAATGGCGACGCGGCCACGCCGGGGCGCTGCGAAGCACGTCCGTGATTCATACCAGAGAAGAGCTCGTCGACTACTACGGTAGATGCGAGCAGGCAGAAGGCACGACGCTGCTCCTGCAGGAGTACATACCTGCCGGGCCAGGTGACGACTGGTTCTTTCATGGCTACTGTGATTCTCGTTCGACCTGCCGGCCGGCCTTCACTGGAATCAAAGAACGATCTTACCCGCCGCACTTCGGAGTGACGTGTCTGGGCCGGTCGGTGGAGAACGAGAGGCTGCGTCGACAGATCGAGGAGCTGCTGACACGCTTGTCCTTCCACGGAATCCTGGATATTGATCTTCGCTGGGACGCCCGCGACGACCAGTACAAACTGCTCGATTTCAATCCG
Source organism: Protofrankia sp. CiT1 (assembly GCF_917627335.1). NCBI lineage: Bacteria > Bacillati > Actinomycetota > Actinomycetes > Frankiales > Frankiaceae > Protofrankia > Protofrankia sp. CiT1. The sequence continues at coordinate 3,375 of NZ_CAKJTP010000111.1, forward strand.
AGGCTCGGCGCCCAGTTCCGATTGTTCGAGAACACAGCCGGCATCGACCTGGCGCGTGCCGCATATCTTGATCTGACTGGCCAGGCGATACCGGCCGGCGTACCGGTCGCCGGGCGCGGTTTCGTGGTCGAAATCCTCGACCCGATTGCGGCGCTCGGATACCGCCGACGTGGTGAGCTGGATGTCCGGTCATGGGCGACATCGCTGCACGGAGTCACAGAGAAGGCCTGGTTCGCCGCGGACGATCTGGCGCCCTTCGGGCTTGTCTGTCTACGGATGGGCTGGCACGGGGTACATCGCCAGATCAACCGGATCAGTCGGGATGCCGTCCGACCGCGCTATTTGGAGCCTCGCTACCGACCGGGGCGTGCACCACGAGGGGCTCAGCCGGAACAAGACGAAAGGCCCTGATCGGAGAGGAAGACCGCTGTTCGCCAGGTTCGGTCAGCAGCACCGCGGTGGCGACGATCGCCTGCACCGCCAACCATGCGGCACCGACGCCGACCACTCCGTACAGGTGTCCGAGTAGTACAGCGCCAGCGGGCACCAGGAGGGCGATGCTCAGATGGACGCCCACGATTCGGCGAATTCGGCGCTGCGCACGCGCTGTGCTGACACCCAATATCACGATTGTCGCGGGCAGCGGGCCGAGCAGCAGCAGCCGGAACACAGCGGTGGCGTCTTCCTGGTAGCCGGCGCCGAAGATACGCAACAGCAAAGGTGCTCCGATCTCAGCGGCCAGAACAATAGCAGCGACACCGAGCAGCGCACGCCGACGCAGTTCGCGGTGCATGGTAACGACGTCGGCCTCAGCTTGGGCGCCCTCCACGATCAGCGACAAACCAAATCCGAAAATCAGTGCTTCGAGTGCCTGCATGATCATCCAAGAAAGCGCGAATGGCGCACCCGCTGCTGGACCGACCATTACCACGACCAGGAGGGGAACGAGCGTCACACCGACCCGTTCGAAGATCATAGTAATACCTTCGCCGGCGAGAAAACGTCTGAAGTTGCGTGGGCTGGTGTCGGGAGCCGGCGTGGTACCAGTCGGAAGAAAGTGGCGGAAAAGCAACCAGGAAACCGCGACGACCGCGATGCCGGCCGGTATGATCCATGCCCCGCAGAGCGCCAGCACCGACCCGCCTCCGAAGGCCAGGAGTAACAGGAATTTGATGACGTTGAAGACGATGTTCTCCATCGGGACCCAGGACGCCCGTCGGAGTGCGGCCAGGACGGAATCCTGCATGACGAATAGTGTCCAGACACCGACCGAGAGGGCAAAACCCACCACCATGCCGATATGGGCGAGTATCTCGAAGGCAGGGCTTATGCGGGGCGCCACCAGGGCAAAACCCGCGCCTAGCAGGACGCTTAGACAGACCGATCCGAGGTAACTGCCCAGCACGATCCTGAATCGATGATAGCCGGCTCTGGGGAGAAATGCTGTCAGCGCGTTCCCGAGATTGAGCTGGCCGATCAGAGAAAGCGCCGTCATCGCCGACACCAGAGCCGTCGCCTCTCCCACGGACGCCCGCCTTGCGGTATGGGCCGCCAGCGCCCAGTAGCCGGCACCGAGCAATGCCGACAAGCCCGCGCTGCAGGCGAGCGCCAGTCCGTTGCGGTACAACGGACTGCGCGGTCCGCCCGTCACGACGCTCGTCCCGGGCTGCCATCTGCCGGTTTCGCGGCCGGCAGTGATGTGGAGCCCGGTGATGCAGGTATCGGACGCAACGCATAGATGCGGGTGTCCGGTCCGACATAGAAGGGCGTGAAGAAGCCCGACTCCGCTATCGCGTGTTCCAACGATACGACGGCACCCGGTGGAGTGAGCTGGAACACCCGGGCGAACGCCTCGGTACTGGGGGTGAAAACCAGATAACCGGACGGCGCGTAGGCGTGCATTGTCGCGACCACATCGTCAACGTCAGCGGCCCCGAGCGGACGATATCTGAATTTCTCGTCACGGAACAGGGATTCATCGAAGAAGAGATTGTAGTTGGCGCTGGACCGCACCGGCGCGTTGGAAGCGATATTCATGATCACCGAACCGGGTTGGCCGTAGGCGTACAGATAGCGGTTGGCCGCGACCTGGTCATGACTTATAAGATCGATTTCATCCTGGCCAAAGTAGGCGGGAACAAATAATGCCGCGCAGGTCAGCATGACGGCGAACAGCGAATACCGGCCGGCGACACGCAGGCACCGCCGGGATCCGTGCATCGCCGGCTGAGCGCCAGCCAGCGACACCTCATGGGAAACACCGGCGACCGCAACCGCAGCCAGGACTGCGCACCACGGCAGCGCAAACAGGACCACCCGTAGAATTGCCTCACCACCGTAGTTTTGACCGAAGATCAGAAAAACCGGTGTAGTGGCCAGCAGAAGCAGTGCCACCGCCCTGCCGTCACTCCTGTGGAGCAGACGGACGGCACC
>NZ_CAKJTP010000111.1:6292-13279 GCF_917627335.1 Protofrankia sp. CiT1
TCAGTGAACAGACCGTACCGTTGATTGACATAGCTGAGATGCGGAAGCAGGAAAGCAACCGTGATCAGCAGGAAGGCAGCTACAAGCCATCGTGGTCGAAGCATCCCGAGTAGCACCAGAACGCCCGCCTGAACCGCAAGAATATATGGCGTGAGTTGATGAGAGGCGACAATAGCGAAATCCAGGAACAGCAATATGGCAATCGCCGTCGATCGTGGCCAGACCGCCTTGGTTGGCACAGGCCACATCGATACCGGCCGGCGGGTGCACCGGTGTATGCAGCGGCTCACCCGGCTGCCCAGCACACTGTGGTGGGTTCCGCCGAACTGCCAGACGAGAATCAACATGAGCCCGAGGGTGAGCGTGTAGCCGAACGCCTGGGGAGCGAAGTAGCTCTGCCCCACCCAGTTCGTCACGACAAAGATCGTCGCTGCTGTCCAGGCGATCCGGTTGTCGTGTAGCAGCACCCGGGCAATGGCGATGACGAGAACCACGTTGACAAGAGTGAAGAACAGTTCTGCCCAGGCCGCGTAAGATGTCGGATCCGGCCTGTCGCCGAGCACGGAGAAAAATCCCGCGGTCGCAAAGAAGCCGGGCCAACGATGGTAGATATCGATGTTCCAGTCCACCGAGCCGTGCAACTCTATGTAGCGAATGACCCCGATGTGCTTATAGGTCCATGCGTATCGAGGCTCATCGACGATGAGTGGAATCGTGCCGTACAGTGCAGTGGCGAGCGCAACCAGGTAGCCGACCGGCCACAGTCCCGGACATCCACCGCCGGCACAGGTTCGCGGCGGCACCGACAAGCAGCACCGCCAATCCTGTGTACCACAGCAGCCCCAGGCGCGGCGAAAGTCCGTAATCATCAAGGTCATAGGTAGAGATCGAAGGAAGCGAGGCGGCCCACAGACCGGTACCCGCCAAGAGCGGACCGACAGCGGCGATACAGCGCGCGATCTGGCGCGCCGACGATTCGCCGGGGCGCCGCTCACCTTGACTTCCGGTGGGTCGAAGCGGTGACGCGGCTTCGACGACCGCCGGTACAATCCGCTCCTGCGAGGAGTGTCCGCCAAGTCTGGATGCCGTTGTCATCAGTTCTCCGCCGTTCGCGATCTTTGCCCGCAGGTATGCGCCTGCTTCAGCCGCATATAAAGATCAACAATGAGTGCCGCTATGGACGCCGCAGCGAGAACGGCTCCCAGCACCATCGGATGCCACAGTCCTGACCACAGCATCACCAAACTTGCCCCGGCATCCACCGCCATGCTGAGCACTATTGCGAGCCCCAGCCAGGTAAGCGGATCAGGTGTGTCAAGCCGAGTGAGCACGGCGGCGCCGGGCAGGAGCAGCAATGCCAGCAGCACCAGGACAGGCCGGGCCGGCCCGCTCGGCGCAACCACAGCGATCCCGGCTATCACGGCGAGCGCAAGCAGCGCCAGGTCTTTTGCGATCGCCGGCCCCGGTACACGACATTGAAAGGCGTTGATCAAAATACCGACTCCCGGAAAGTAGGAACCATGTCATTCCGTCTTGGCCAGACATGTTCGTGAATGCAACCGGCGAAGGTGCGTGACGCCCGCCGGGAGCCGCAGAATCAGTCGTCCACTGATACGGGGATTCAGCAGATATTTCGTCAGATAGGCGGAGAGGCCGCAGCCGTAGCCGAACATCTGCCGCCGAAGAGCCGGAAAATCTCCCCGGTGGTGGTGCCAGGACACGGCAGCCGGTTCATAGGCGATGACATGGCCCGCAAGCAGAATCCGGACGAGGAGATCGAGATCTTCACCGCCGCGACTGGGTGTACCCACCCCGAGCGCGTTGTCGAATCCGCCAAGCTCCCGCAGCAACGTGGTGCGGACGGCGACCAACGCACCGAACGAGCCGGCCGCAAAAGGATGAAGAGGCCCTGAGTGAGTGGCTAGCTTACCGTCGAAGAGCCGTGGCTCGCACCGTGTCGACCACGCCACCCGGGCATCGAAGTACTGTTCGGCCGCACTATCCAGGTTTGCCGCCGCCACCAGACCCGTCACACAGGCCACGGTGTCCCGTCGGGAAAAGCCGCGAAGAATTCCGTTGAGCCAACCCGGATCGACCTCGACATCATCGTCGGTAAAAGCCGTCACCAGACCAGTGACAGCCGCAATCCCAGCATTACGGGCAAACGACAGCCCCGCGCGATTTTCCCGCACATAGCGAAATCGACTGTCATCTCCAACTATCTTCTGAAAAACACGAGCAGCGCCGTCGTCGCTCGGCGCGTTGTCAACGATGACAGCCTCGAGATGCGGATACAGAAGATTTTTCAGAGAATGCAGACAAATAAGTAAGGAATCTGGCCTGTCACGAGTACATACGATGATACTTATCAGTCTATCTGGATATACAGCAGTATCTCGGCCAGACCGAATACCGTTATCGACACAGGCGCCACGCACCTTGGGGGACACATTCCGGGATGGCCGCGGTTCGCCCTCTGCCGTGGGCCAGTCAACGGCGGCGAGCCTAACCTCGCTGAGACCATGGCGCAGGTCCTGCATAGCAGACAGGCCGTCAGCGGCGAGATGGCGCCGCACCCGGCCGACGAGTTCCGTATCGTTGTCGGCGGCGGCCAGGACCCGGGCCTGTTCCAGTCCGACCAGCCCGATATCGACAAAAACATAGCCGACTGCCTCACCATGTATGCGCAGCAGGATCCGTGCCTGCGTATACGGGGAGCCGTCGCCATGCTGGGGATGTCTTGGCAACACATCGGGTGCCGAGAGCTCAAGCTGTCCGCACCAGATGGCGGTAGTCTTTTGCAGGCGCTCCTCTTCTCGGCCGAGGGTAGTGACAGCCCGGTGGAGAAATTCCGACCCAGGCCATTCCCGAGACCATGCTGACACTGGCGGCAGTTTGCTTGTTCCTTTGTCGGACCGCGACGCTGATCTGCGTGGATGGCGTATCCGCCACCGGCCTACCAGGTACGCACCCGGCCCGGCGATGTAACCAGCGGCCTCGGACAACAACAGACGGCGGCGTATGGTTGCGGGCAGCTCGGGGCGGGCCCGATAAGGTTGATCGGGCCTGTTCACCGATGGGTTCCAGCGATCAGAGCGGTCCGGCCACGGCGCACAAGGCGAAACGCACTGGTACGTAGCAGCTCATGTCGGGGAGGTATTTTTCCATGACCGTTCAGCAATTTTTGAAAATCCTCCTTCGAGGCACTCGGTCTAACTGTCAGACGAGAGATTTCATATCGATCGTCAGTAGGACAGGACATCGCGTTCTTCACGGCGCAGGCCGATTCGTAGCCAGCTCTTATAACGGCCGCGCGGACGGTCCTGTCAAAGTTTCCATGCGGATATGCGAAGGACCGACAAGGAATGCCTGTAAGAGCGGAAAGGTCCGCCCCAGAACCGGCTACCTCCTGCTCAAGTTGTGCCTTGGAAATTTCATCAAGCCGACAATGGGTACGGCTGTGCGCACCGATTTCGGCGCCGATCTCAACGATCTCGCGCAGGTCTCGGGCGGTCAACATACCGTCACATCCGATCCACGATGTGGTCAGGAAGACGGTAGCCGCCAAGCCCTTGTCCGCCAGCTGGCGGACGGCTTCGATGTTGTCCCCGAAACCGTCGTCAAGTGTCACGACAAGCACCTGGTCGGGCAGGTTACCGGCCGCCAGCAGCAGAGCGAAATCCGCCACGGTCAGAGCAGTCCGACCAGAATCAGCCATCATGGAGACATCTTGTGCGAAACGTCGTGGGGACACCGTCCACCGAGCCATTCCTGGTGGCGGGTCATCGGTCACTGAATGGTAAAGTAGGATGGGTATCATGGTGCCTCCCGGCAGCCCTTCCAGACAGCTGAGCACGGTGGACGCGTCAAGATGTCAGCCGGCCATCACAGCCGAGACCACGAAATTGCTTCGCCGGACCAGATAACCGGTACTTGTGATGATGAAACCCAGCACCAGCGCACCAGCGCGCGGCCACCGGTCGACGCTGCGCAGATTACCGGCAATCGCGCGGGGCAGGGTGTGTCGCACATACCGACGTTCAGCAGCTAGAGCCACCTGAGTGCCGACCAGGTGGGCAACAAGCGCCGTGGATGTCCCTTCCGCATAGCAGCGGCGGCGAAAATACGCGAACGATACCCGTTCTGTAGTGACACGGTGCTCGACGACCGCCATCGGTTCATACATAATCTTGGCCGCTGGCAATACTCGGCGAAGTCGAATAAAAAATTCGGTCTCGTCGCAGCCGGACGTGTCGGCACTGACCCGACCGACGCCCTCGGTAAAGCCACCAGCCCGAGTGAACGCGGACTTTCGTACCGACATAGCCGCGCCGATCGGATTACGTACCTGCTCGCGAGCTGTCGGCATCCCCGCATAGCTGCAGCCCACCACCCAGTCGAACTCGGGTGGAAACCAGCCAGGGCGGTCAGTCGGCCAGTCGGCGACAACGAGACCACCGACACCCTGCACCGCCTGGTCCGCGTACGGGGCAAGCAGGCGTTCAAGCCACTCCTGACGTGCCCGAGCATCGTCATCGAGAAATACCACGACATCCCCGGAAGCCAGTTGAACGCCTGTATTTCGTGCACCGCTGAGCCCCCGCGCGCCACGGCTGGCCACTACCATTACATCCCCGAAGAAATTCCGTGCGCGCTGGAACAGCTCATCGTTGTGGTCAACGACAATGATGAGCTCCGCCGGCTGGCGGCATTGGTTCTGGATGCTGTCAACCGCGGCGATGATGTCGTCCCAACGCCGCTCGGTGAAGATACAGATGACAACCGAGACGGTGAGTGTCATCTGTCGGTGCCATATAGCGTGAGCAGGGACAGCGGTGGGCAGCTCCGACTGGAGATCGTTCACGAATCCCTTCCTTTCAGCAAATTCGAGTCGAAGGGCCGGTAAATCACGCAGCTTCCGCAGTACGGTGCTCACCGCGGAAGCTGTCCGACGACCTCACGTTGTCCTGCCGAGCGGATCTTCCGAGTACCATCAGCGCAGACCCGGCGGTATCGCGATACACCACGCCGGGTAGTGTGATGATGCTCTTGACGACTCGTCTCAAAAGTTGATCCGTCCACTCCGGTGGACTGTTTCGGACCGATCCGTAGCGCTGCAGTTGGTAGCATTTCTGATCGCGCTCGCCAGCTGCCAGACCGCCCCCATTCCTTTATGATCACAAACAAAACACGAAGGCCATCGGAAATCGGGTTGAGTTTGCTTGTGCCATGCATCCGCGGGTACTCGAAGCTGGGCACCTCGACAACACGAAGGCCGGCTCGGGCGGTCCGGATGTTAATCAACGTCTCCACCTCGAAGCCATCTCCCCAGCAGTGCTTTTGACCGCGACCACTAGGATCAAGATCAAATACTGGTATACACCGCCGCCAGAACGCGTTGTAGCCATAACATAGATCGGTGAAGCGAGCCTGGACCAAAGCATTAGCCAACGCATTGAGACATCGGTTTCCCAGCCGACGCAGCGGCGTAATGTCGCTGCTTCCGGCGAGGGGGAGAAAACGTGATCCTCTAGCAAAATCGGCACCAGCAGTGAGCGCCCGCATAAATTGGGGGATCTCGGCTGGGTCGGCCGACCCATCTGCGTCAAGCATCACGATGATATCGCCCGTCGCCGCCGCACAGCCACACGCCACGGCGTTTCCCTTGCCACTGCGGGTCTGATGCACGATGACGGCGTCTGGTCGCAATGAGCGAGCGACATCAACAGTTCCGTCACTGGAACGGCCATCGACGACGACGATCTCGGCATCATCGGGCAGGCGTGGGAAGACGTACGGCAAATTTTCCGCTTCATTGAGGGTCGGAATGACCACGCTGACGGTGGGTGAACTGTCAGGCCGAGCCGATTCTGGCATCTCTGTTAATTCCTCCTAGCGAACATGACGAAAAATTGCTTACCGACAGAGGTTGACATGAAAATCTGTGCCACCCTTGTTCATGACATAAACCGATAGGCTACTACCCGCCCAAAGCCTCGATATGATAACTCGTTGGATTTTTCCCATGAGCTGGACAGAGAATCCAGAACATCTTCATGGAGAGGCTTGCTGTAAATAATCCAGGCAGCCCGCGGGCGGATGGCGACGGAATGTTCGATATTGGCAACCACCAGCTTGAGGATATCCGCGTCAAAAGGATTGAAGAAAAAGAACACACAATCTTCCGGTTGAATTTCGTAGCGCGTAGCGTCGATGCACAGAATATGCATGTCAAAATTATTTCCTCGACGCTTCTGGTAAGCTTTTATATTTCTTTCACTAAGTTCACAAAATTCCTTCGTAAATTCAACGCCGACAGCTCTCTTAAAACCAAACTCGGCAGCCAGAAGAAGCGTCCTTGCATTTCCTGAGCCAAAGTCAATGAACGCACCACGCGCTGGGATTCGAAGCTTTTTTAGCGTAGCATAAAATGGCCCGATTGGCATCGGAACAAGATCGTGTCCAGTTTCTCTGTCTCCTGCGATCGTCAGATCATCCGCTAGAGCGACGCGCATCGACGTTCGGGTGCCGTGCCGTTTGTCAAACAAAAACCCCCGCGCGTATCTCGCACCGGCGATCAGGACAAAAAAAATTCCGTCCTTATGGAGCGTACGTTTGAAAATCTCATACTTTGAGAGCGCGGTCAGCCTGCTATCAGCGGTCATAAATCATCCTTCCGTCCTGATTGCGACGCACGACCGGCTGCGGGCGGGAGCACCGGGCCACCGCGGCTCGTCCGCAGCATGCCAATGGGTCATTTCTTCGGTTGCAATCGACCGTATGTCGCCAGCTGTGCGAGGCGTCCCCACGGGGGCAGTAACTTGCCTACGCCGAACGCGGGTCACGGTGGGTTGCCGTCACGATCCGAAAGCGGAAATATCGACTGGCCGGTATGACCGCCGGTCTCTTCGGCCGCGGATTGCCGCCGAACGCGATGGATCCGGACGTGTCGGGTGCACAGGCCGGGCTCAAGCGAAGGCGGGCCCG
>NZ_CAKJTP010000111.1:13687-15349 GCF_917627335.1 Protofrankia sp. CiT1
CGGGTGGGTCGGTGTGTCATGCTGGGGAGCGCGACGGCAGTGGAGGAAGCCGGTGGGAGTCCGGCGCGGTCCCGCCACTGTCACCGGGGAGCAACCTCTCACCGTACGTCACGGCCGCGACAGCGGTTGGAAGGCCGAGAGGAAGCGCTGATCCGGAAGTCAGGATACTCCGGCCGTCCGCACCGTTACCGAGGGCGAGGAAACCCGAGGGGGGAGTGTGGTATGCCCACGCACGCTTATGACCCGGTGATCAGCACACGACTCGGTGCACGATCCGGCGCACCGCGGCACCGGGCACCATGACGGCCTACCCACTGTCCGCGGTTGTGGGCATGGACGACCTGCGGCTCGCGCTCCTGCTCAACGCGGTGTCACCAGCGATCGGCGGAGTGCTCGTCCGCGGGGAGAAGGGCACCGCCAAGTCCACAGCGGTACGGGGTCTTGCCGTGCTGCTCCCGCCCGTGAACGTGGTGACCGGCTGCCGGTTCTCCTGCGACCCGGGCGCGCCCGAGCCCGACTGCCCCGACGGGCCGCATCCACCTGAGGCCCGGCCGACCACCCGTGCGGCACGTCTGGTGGAGCTGCCGGTCGGCGCCTCCGAGGACAGGGTCACCGGGGCGATCGACCTCGACCGGGCGCTCGCCGAAGGCGTCACCGCGCTGCGCCCCGGGCTGCTCGCCGCCGCCCATCGGGGCGTGCTCTACGTCGACGAGGTCAACCTCCTGCACGACCATCTCGTCGACCTCCTGTTGGACGCGGCCGCGCTCGGCGTGGCCCACGTCGAACGCGACGGGGTGTCCGTTCGCCATGCCGCCCGCTTTCTGCTGGTCGGGACGATGAACCCCGAGGAGGGGGAGCTGCGCCCACAGCTGCTGGACCGCTTCGGGCTGACCGTCGAGGTAGCCGCCAGCCGCCAGCCACAGGTGCGGGCCGACGTGGTGCGCCGCCGGCTGGCCTACGACGCCGACCCGGCCGCTTTCGCCGCCAGGTGGATCGATGAGGAGGCCACACTCGCGGCAAAAATCCTCACCGCTCGTGAACGGCTACCTGGTGTCGGGCTGCCCGATCCCGTCCTGCGTCAGGTCACCGCGGTCTGCGCCGCGTTCGACGTGGACGGGATGCGCGCGGACGTGGTCGTGGCCCGCACCGCGATGGCGCTGGCCGCGTGGGAGGGCCGGGTGACCGTCGACACCGACGACGTCCGCCGCGCCGCCCTCCTGGCACTGCCGCACCGGTGCCGCCGCGGCCCGTTCGACGCGCCCGGCCTGGATGAGGAAACCCTCGTCCAGGCGTTGGACGAGGCCTGCGAGGACAAGGCGCGTGCCAAGGACGATGCGCGGGCGCACGCCGGAGCGCCACCCGCCGACCCAGGCACAGGCACAGATCCAGACCCGGCCCCGCCCACCGGCGGCGGGGGAGACGGCGGTCGCGGAGGCGGCGGCAGGGGGCCGGCACCGAGCGGGCCGGGAACGACAGCGGAACAGGCGGCCGAAGCGGACGTCGTCCCATCCCCGCGTCCCGCGGAAGGCAGCGGCGCCGGAGGTGGGGATGGGGAACGCGGGGATGGGGGCCCCAGCGGGCCCGAACCCGGCGGTGGCGCGGCGCGGGCACACCGTCGCGCCGGCAGTCCTGGCCCGTCGTTTCGCCCGCGCCGCCTGGAGG
>NZ_CAKJTP010000112.1:0-9808 GCF_917627335.1 Protofrankia sp. CiT1
AACGACGTCTTCAAGCGCAGCGGTGTGCCGTCACTGACCTTTGTCGAGCCGCCGGAGTTCTTCCGGCTCATCATGGCGTTGCGCACCACCGGCCGGGGCATCGTCGTCGAAGGGCCGTCCGGTATCGGCAAGACGACGCTGCTCAAGAAGGCGCTGGAGCGGGCCGGGCCCTCGCTGGGACAGGTCCAGGTGCTCAGTGCCCGCAAACCAGCCGACCGCCCGGCGATCGAGCGGCTCCCGGAGCACCATGTCGGCACGGTTGCCGTCGACGACTTCCACCGGCTGCCCGCGGAGCTGCGGGAGAGGCTGCTCGACCACCTCAAGGTGCTCGCCGACGAAGAATCGGCGGCCAAGCTCCTCGTCGTGGGGATACCGGGTACCGGCGCGAGCCTGGTCGACCTGGGTTTCGACGTGGCCACCCGCATCGACGTCTTCCGGCTGTCCGCGGCCGGTCTGCGCACGGACGGCAACGCCCTCGTCCTCGACGTCATCGGCAAAGGCGAACAAGCGCTCAATCTGGTCTTCAAGGACCGTGCGCAGATCGTGCGGGCGGCGGCGGGGAGCCTGCTGACCGCGCAGATGCTGTGCTGGGAGCTGGCCGTTCTCCACGGTGTCGAGCGGACTCAGCCGTTCTCCGTGGAGATAGCCGGCGACGTCACCCGTGCGGAGACAAGGGTGATGCGTGATCTGGCCGCCAAGTACGACCCGGAGCTGGCCGGCTTCGCCGCGCTCGACGGACCCGCCGAAGCCACCTGCATCCATCTGCTTACCCAGCTGGGCCGCCATGATGACGGGGTCCTGCGCCTTGACGACCTGCGCGAGGACGTACGGGTGGACAACCCTGGCTTCGCGGCCGGGATCGACGCCTTCATCCGCAGCCACCCGACCGGGCTGACCGGCCCCTCCGCCGCTATCGAGAAACATCTGCATTACGATCCACGGGCACGGATGATTATCGGCGAGGACCCTCAGCTACTTTTCTACCTACGGCGCCGCAGCGCCGAACAGCTCGCCGAGGTGGCTGGCAAGCGCCTGCCCCGGCCTCGCGACCAGGTTTTCGTCAGCTACAGCCACCGGGACGGGGCCTGGCTCGAGCGACTGGACACCCACCTGCGTCCACTCATCCGCGACGGAATGCTCGACCTGTGGGATGATCGGCGTATTCAGGCCGGAGACCGCTGGCTGACCGAGATCACTCAGGCCCTGGAACGGGCAAAAATTGCGATCCTTCTGGTCAGTGCCAATTTTCTCGCATCCGACTTCATTAATCACAAAGAAGTGCCGAAGCTGTTAGCGGCGGCGGACGCCGGTGGCTGTCGGATCATACCAGTAATCATTGGGGCGTGCTTATTCAGCGAGGACAAGCGGCTGAATATGTTCCAGGCGGCCAACCCTCCGGACAAGCCGTTGGACGCGCTGCCCAAGCATGCCGCTGACCGTTATCTGGTGGAGGTGGCGCGCCACTTTCTTCACCCATAGGTCGCGTCACCCGCCGGCCGAGCCAACCCGAACGGGTGATAGCGCCAGCACGGTCACAGCTCGTCATGCCTTGCACGCGCAACAGCCGTACCGTCTCGAAGCATGGCCGAGGTAATGCGGGGGCTGTCGGGCGACACCTACAACGTACCGAAGATAGTGAACATAACGGATGCATCGGACCAGCCCGGCGCGTCGATAGCAGGTGCCGCGGGCCCGGCCGTGCTCTTCGAGCGGGTCACGATCGCCGCCGGCCGGACACCGGTACTCACGAACGTCCACGGAACCGTCGAAACAGGCCATGCCGTCGCTATTATAGGCCCACGGCACGGTGGAAAATCAGTACTGCTCCAATCGATACTCGGGCTGGCACCGGTGATCAAAGGATCGGTCACCGTGCTCGGTCAGCCGCCGGGGCAGGCCCGCCGCCAGGTCGCGTACATCCCACCGGCCGACAGTTTTGACAGCAAAACTCGAGTCACCGTCATCCAGGTCGTACTCATGGGGCGCTACCGATGGATCGGATGGGTACGGCGCCCCACCCTCGCCGACCGGACGGTTGCCGCCCGCGCGCTGGCGAGAGTCGGGCTCGCCGACCGTTCCCGTGACCGTTTCGAGACGCTGTCCGGCACCCAGCGTCAACGGGTGATGCTCGCGCGCGCCATAGCCCAGCAGCCACGCATCCTCCTGCTCGACGAGCCGCTCACCGAGGTCGACGTGCCCAGCCAGGCAGCGCTGTTGGCCACCCTCGCAACGATGCGATCAGCCGGCGCCAGCGTCGTGATCTCAACCGACGATCTCGCCCTCGCGCATCTGGCCTGCGACGACGTGTTCCTGTTCAACCACCGTCAGATCGCTTTCGGGCCGACCGCGGCCGTCCTGACCCAGCATGCGCTCGATACCGCGTTCGGTGACAGCACCGACAGCACACTGGAATCATTGCGCGACGCAACAATCATGACCCAATACAGATAGCCCCTTCGCGGAGCCCTGAACAGCGAAAAACACCCTAACGTCATAGTTATGTTACCAACAGCAACAAGCACGCCGGAATTCGGTCGGGTTTCGGGGAGTCCGGCCGAATTCCGGCTGGGATGACGGGCATCATGGACGGCGCAGCCGGCGTGGGGAGTTGATCTGTTGTGATCGCGGGTCGTCCAGTGTCATCTGGTAGTCATCCAGGCGCATCCGCGGAGCGGGCCATCCGGATGGCGACGGTCGCGGCCGTCACCCTGGTCGCGGCGGTGGCAGCCTTCGTCTCCTACCGCCACATGCGTGGCGTCGCCATCGAGCACGGCGAGGACTCCATGACCGCGGCGGTGCTGCCGCTGAGCGTGGACGGGCTGATCGTCGCCGCCTCCATGAGCATGTGGGCGGACCGCCGTGCGGGCCGGCGCCGTTCCCAGCTGTCCTATGCCCTGCTCACTATGGGCGCATGCGCGTCGCTGGCGGCAAACGTCCTGCATGCCGACCCGAACCTGACAGCCAGGGCTATCGCGGCCTGGCCACCGTTGGCTCTGCTCGGTTCCTACGAACTGCTCATGCGTCAGATCCGCCCCGTGGGCCCGCTCCCCGACGCCCGCCGCCCGACCACCCACACGACCGATGTTCCGGTCGCGCCCGGTGAGAGGCTCAGCGGTACGGTCAGCATTCCCGCCCCGCGCACAGGGCAGCCCACGCTCGGGCGGTCACCACTGTTCCTGGCTCCCGTCCCAGTACAAACACCCGATCACGTCGAAGCCGTCGAAGATGTCGATCAGCCGGATCCAGCGGGCCCCCTGAATCCGGCTGATCCAGTCGACGGACGCCGTGCGGCCGGGTACGAAGCGGTGGCGGAGGATGTGGACGATCTACCGGACACCGCGGCGGAACCGTCCGGCCAGGCATTCCCAGGGCTGGACACCGCCGGAAAACGGGACGCCATCATCCGCGCGCTGGAACAGAGCGACGGCTCGGCGGCACAGGCTGCCGCGCTGCTCGCCGCCCGCGGTATCAGTGTCAGCAAAAGCTGGGTCTACCAGGTCCGCAAGGACACCCGCTTCGCCGGTATCGACACCGGACCGCTGCCGATACCGTCCCGTCCTCCGGCCCGTCCGGCCCGTGGCCTGGGCCGCGGCCTCACCCCGACCTGGACCCGCACCCCCTGACTCTGGTCAGCACAACCAGCCACCGGACCAGGGCTCCCCGCGTGCCACGCCGAGGGGGTTGTACGGCGGATAGCCCGTCACGGGCGAGAAAACCCACTGGACGGCGCGCCTACCCTTGGCAGATGGAGTTCACCCAGTCCGACAAGCTCGCCGACGTCTGCTACGACGTCCGGGGTCCTGTTCTCGACCAGGCGACGCGGTTGGAAGCCGAGGGCCAACGCGTCCTGAAGCTGAACATCGGCAACCCCGCGCCGTTCGGGTTCGCCGCACCTCCGGCGATTCTTCAGGCGGTGGTGGACAGCCTCGCCGACGCACAGGGTTACAGCGATTCCAAGGGCCTGGCATCCGCACGGGCGGCCGTGGTTCGTTACACCACCGGTAAGGGCGTCGCCGGAATCGACATCGACGACGTGTACCTCGGCAACGGCGTCTCAGAACTGATCATGATGTCCTTGCAGGCGCTGCTCAACGACGGCGACGAGGTGCTGCTGCCGGCACCGGACTACCCGCTGTGGACCGCGGTCGTCAGTCTGTGCGGCGGCCGGCCCGTCCACTACATGTGCGACGAGTCCGCCGACTGGATGCCCGACCTCGACGACATCGCAAGCAAGGTCACCACCAGGACCCGGGCAATAGTGATCATTAATCCGAACAACCCGACCGGAGCGGTCTACAGCCGCGAGGCGCTGTCCAGCATCATCGAGATCGCCCGCCGGCACAACCTCATGATCTTCTCTGACGAGATCTACGACCGGATCCTCTATGACGACGCCGAGCACATCTCCACCGCGGCGCTCGCTCCGGACATCATGTGTGTCACGTTCAACGGGCTGTCAAAGGCGTATCGACTCGCCGGCTTCCGCTCCGGCTGGATGGTTGTCTCCGGTCCGCGCACGCATGCCACCAGCTACGTTGAAGGCCTCAACATCCTGGCGAACATGCGGCTGTGCGCCAACGTCCCGGGCCAATATGCCATGCGGGCCGCGCTTGCGGATGACAGCGGAGCCGGCGACCTCGTGTTGCCCGGCGGCCGGTTGCACGAGCAGCGCGACGTGGTGTGGAAACTTCTCAACGATATTCCGGGCATATCGTGCGTGAAGCCACGCGGCGCGCTGTACGCGTTCCCGCGTATCGATTCGGCCGTTCACCGGATCGTCAATGACGAGCGGCTCGTCCTGGACCTGCTGCTGACCGAAAAAATTCTGCTCGTGCAGGGCACCGGCTTCAACTGGCCCAGGCCCGATCATATCCGGATAGTCACCCTGCCCGGGGTGGATGACCTCACCGACGCGATCGGCCGTATCGGCAGGTTCCTCGAGACCTACACACAGAGCTGACGACAGGAGGATCCGTAATCGTCGAAACGATCGAGAGCGAAAATAACGAAAACCGTTATCAATATTTTTCGCACGGTCGACCGCATGCCAACGAGCGTGGCCCCTTTGCCGCCCCCCGGAGGAAGCCAGCGGTGAGAGAGTGAAGGCTGTGTCCAGTGCCGAATCCAGCCGATCCGCGCCGCCCCCGGCATCATCGCGAGCCGTGTCCGGGTCGACGCCTCCGCCCACATCCGCAGCGCCAGGGAGGTCGAGCGGTAACAGACGGTCCGCGCTCGGCCGGGGGACAGCCGTCCGGGCCACCCGCCAGGGCGATGCGGTCTCCACCGCGCTCGCCGAGATCGATGCCTTCACCAGCGCCCAGGACCTGCACGCGTACCTGCGCGACGGTGGTCAGGCCGTCGGCCTGACCACCGTGTACCGGCACCTGCAGGTCCTCGCTGACCGGGGTGAGGTGGACGTGCTGCGGCGTGACGACGGCGAGACCCTCTACCGCCGCTGCACCACTGACAATCACCACCATCACCTCGTGTGTCGTCGCTGCGGACGGACCGTCGAGGTCGAAGGACCGGAGATCGAGGTGTGGACGGACCACATCGCGACGGCGGCGGGCTTCACCGATGTGGCCCACACCCTGGAGATCTACGGGACCTGCGCCACCTGCGCGGTCAGTCCGGACTGACCGGACTGACCGGACTGACCGGACTGGGGCTACGCCAGCCTGGAACCGGGTGCGCCGGGAACTGTCCCCCGCGCATCCTCAGCCAAGGCTCAGCAAGGCCGGAGCGAGCTCACGCCACTGCCGGCGGGGCAGCCCGCGGCGGTCCGCATCAAGGACCTGGACGCACACATGATCGGCTCCGGCATCAAGATGTTCGCTGATCCGGCCGAGCAGGACGTCCGGATCACCCCACGGCACGATCGTGTCGACGAGCCGGTCGGAACCCGCGCCCACGAGGTCGTCGTCGGTGAAGCCGAAACGGCGCAGGTTGTTCGTGTAGTTCGGCAGCCGCAGATACGAACCCGTGTGCCGCCGCGCCAGCTCCCGCGCGCTCTCGGGATTCGTGTCGAGGACGAACGCCTGCTCTGGGACAAGCAGCTTGCCCGGCCCGAGGATCTTCCGTGCGCTTGCCGTGTGCTCCGGCGGCACGAAGTAGGTGTGCGCGCCGTCCGCCCGGACCCGTGCCAGCTCCAGCATCTTCGGGCCAAGCGCGGCCAGGACCCGCGTCGAGGAGGCCGGTGGCACTGCCCGGTACTGCTCCCGAGCCGCCCGATCCATCTCGTCGAGGTATGCCCGCAGCTGCGTCAACGGCTTGGTGTAGGCAACGCCGCGGATCTCCATCAGGGACGCGTGTGACACGCCGAGCCCGAGCAGGAACCGGTCTCCGAACGCCTCGGCGAGGGTCAGCTGCCCGGCCGCCATCGTCTGGGGATGCCGGGCGAAAATCTGCGCGATCCCGGTCGCGACCGTGAGCCGGGAGGTCGCCGCGAGCATCAGCGCGGCTGTCACCAGGACCTCCCGGCCCTTGACCTCACCAGTCCAGACCGCCCGGTAGCCCAGCTCGTCGAGTTCGGCCACGGCCGCCCGGACAACCGAAGCCGGGGAGAAGTCGAACTGGCCGCTCCAGATCCCGACCCGACCGAGGTCACAACGGACGGGCGGGCGCACGGTGTCGGCAGTGTCGGCGCTGGCGGTGTCGGCGCCGCTCGCGGACGTCGGGGCAGTTGTCACCGCACCACGCTATCGGGACGCGCCAACCACGGCAGACAGCCGGAAGCCGTGTCCGGGGTTGCTCGCCACCATGGGACGACTATCGTCAGCTCCGCGGTGAACGGTCCCGCTGACCGCGGCGACCGGCTGCCCCAACCGGCGGCTGCGACCGACGATCTCGGGGACGGCCGAGGATGACCGGAGGACACTATGTCCGTTCCTGACACAGACGGGCCGAACGGCGCCGTCACACCCGTCCCGCGTGATCCCCGGGATTCACGTGAATCACCAGGATCACGTGAATCCCGGGACGGCAGCCCGGAGCCGGTACGGCTGCTCACGCCGGGCGGTGAGCGGCTGCCCGACCAGACCTACGATCCCTACCTGTCTGACCTCACCGGCGCTGATCTGTACGGGCTCCTACGCGACATGGTGATCGCGCGCCGCTTCGACGAGGAGGCAACCGCTCTCCAGCGCCAGGGTGAGCTTGGCCTGTGGGCCAGCCTGCGCGGCCAGGAAGCCGCCCAGGTCGGCTCCGCCCGGGCGCTGCGTGCCGACGACATGGTCTTCCCGTCCTACCGGGAGCACGCGGTGGCCTGGTGCCGTGGCGTCGACCCGCTGGACATCCTCAGCCTGTTCCGTGGGGTCACCCACGGAGGATGGGACGCGGACGAACACGGGTTCCAGTGCTACGCGATCGTGGTCGGCTCGCAGACCCTGCACGCCACCGG
The DNA here is from genome assembly GCF_917627335.1 of Protofrankia sp. CiT1. Taxonomy (NCBI): domain Bacteria; kingdom Bacillati; phylum Actinomycetota; class Actinomycetes; order Frankiales; family Frankiaceae; genus Protofrankia; species Protofrankia sp. CiT1. The sequence goes on from NZ_CAKJTP010000112.1 coordinate 7,400, forward strand.
TTACGCGATGGGCATCTCCCGCGATCATGCGGTGGGTGCGGGTAGTAACGGCCACTGCATGCCGGCCACGCTGGTCTACTTCGGAGACGGAGCATCCAGCCAGGGCGACGTCAACGAGGCGCTCAACTGGGCGGGTGTCTTCGAAGCTCCGGTGGTGTTCTTCTGCCAGAACAACCAGTGGGCGATATCCGCGCCGGCCCGGCGGCAGACCAGGGTGCCGATCTACCAGCGGGCGTCAGGTTTCGGTATTCAGGGGATCCAGGTGGACGGCAACGACGTGCTGGCGACGCTCGCGGTAACCCGCTGGGCGCTGGAGTCGGCCCGCCAGGGACGCGCGACGCTGGTGGAAGCGGTGACCTACCGGATGGGTGCCCACACCACCGCTGACGATCCGTCCCGGTACCGCCATGCCGAGGAACTGGCCTACTGGGGAGAGCATGACCCGCTGCAACGGATGACCGCCTATCTGCGCGCCGGTGGGCTCCTGGATGACCATGCGGCAGCCGCTCTCGACGCCGAGGCCGACGCCCTCGCGGCCACGTTGCGTGAACGTTGTCTGAGCCTGCCCGACCCGTCCCCGCGCAGCATGTTCGAGCACGTGTACGTGGACGAGCCCAGAACCCTGGCAGCCATGCGGGACGCCTGGCCGGCAGTGGTACCGGCGGAACCGGCTGATCCGGAACCGGCCGGACCGGCGGCCTGGAACACCCGCCCGCCCCTGACGCGGGTCACCCAGATCGCGGCCACCGCGGGCGTGACCGCCGGAATGCCGGCCGCACCGGGCCCAGCCCGCCAGCCACGAAAGGCTGTCTGACGGTGCGCTCGACACTGACGCTGGCCAAGGCCCTCAACACCGGTCTGCGCACGGCCATGGCCGCCGATGAGAAGGTCGTTGTGATGGGCGAGGATGTCGGCAGGCTCGGCGGCGTCTTCCGGATCACCGAAGGGCTGCTCGCGGACTTCGGCGAGGCTCGCGTCATCGACACCCCGCTGGCCGAGTCCGCGATCATCGGCACCGCGATCGGGCTGGCGATGCGCGGGTTCCGGCCGGTGTGCGAGATCCAGTTTGACGGCTTCGCCTACCCGGCCTTCAACCAGATCGTCACTCAGCTGGCGAAAATCCATTACCGGAGCCAAGGGCGGGTCCGCTTGCCGGTGACGGTTCGCATCCCGTTCGGTGGTGGCATCGGCGCTGTGGAACACCACAGTGAGTCGCCAGAGGCGTACTTCTGCCATACCGCGGGCCTGAAAGTCGTGGCCTGCGCCAGCCCGGCCGATGCCCACACGATGATCCGGCAAGCGGTCGCGGCCGATGACCCAATAATCTTTTTCGAACCCAAGCGCCGGTACTGGGACAAGGGGGAGGTCGAGACCGACGAACCACTCGCCAACGCAACGCCGCTGCACGCCAGCCGGGTTGTCCGGACCGGGGGCGACGCGACACTCGTCGCCTACGGCCCGATGGTACGGACCTGCCTGGACGCAGCCGCCGTCATGGCGGACGAGGGGCGCGAGCTCGAGGTCATCGACCTGCGCACCCTTTCCCCGCTGGAGCTGTCCCCGGTGTTCGCGTCCGTTCGCCGCACCGGCCGGTGCGTGGTCGTGCACGAGGCACCGTCGAACGTGTCCCTGTCCGCGGAGATCGCGGCCCGGGTGACCGAGGCGGCGTTCTACTCCTTGGAGGCTCCGGTGCTACGCGTCACCGGCTATGACATCCCATACCCGCCGTCCCGGCTGGAAGAACACCACCTGCCGGATGTCGACCGGATCCTGGACGCCGTCGACCGTTCCTTCCAGTACTGACGACCGGTGCTGGCCGATCTGTCGAGCCAGCCCGTCGAAGCAGACCCGTCGAACCAGACCCGCGCGGCGCGCGCCAGGCCGCGAGCCGTCCGCCAGTTGGAGGTCACCTGTGCCGCGTGAACAGTTCCGCCTCCCTGACCTGGGCGAGGGCCTACCGGACGCCGAAATCGTCCGGTGGCTGGTGGCGGTGGGCGAGCCTGTGACGATCAATCAGCCGATCGTCGAGGTGGAGACCGCCAAGGCGCTGGTGGAGGTGCCTTCACCACTCACGGGTGTCCTCGTCGTTCGACACGCCGAACCCGGCGACACCGTCGAGGTGGGACGGCCGCTGATCACCGTCGACACCGATGCTACGGCAGCGGCGGACCTCGGTCCGGTCACCCGACCGGACCACGGAACGGACCACGGAACGGACCACGGAACGGACCACGGAACGGACAGCCCGGCGGACGGGCGGACACCCGTGCTGGTCGGGTACGGCCCGCGCGCATCCGCTGGGCCGTCACACACCCGGCCCCGGCAGCGGACCGACGAGAACGGACAGAACAGGCAGCAGGAACGCAACAAACCGGACGGACCGGCAATCCGCCCAGACCACGCCGAGCA
>NZ_CAKJTP010000112.1:10248-14391 GCF_917627335.1 Protofrankia sp. CiT1
ATCTCGGCATCGACCTGTGGCGGATCGCCGGTACTGGGCCGCACGGAACGATCAGCCGGGCGGACGTCGAGGCGGCCCGGCTGCCTGCCCGTGAGGAGCCTGCCAGCCGCGTCCGCCGGATACCGGTGACCGGCGTCCGGCGCGCGACCGCGGCGGCAATGGTGACCAGCGCGTACACCGCGCCGCAGGTAACCGAGTTCGTCAGCGTCGATGTCACCGAGATGATGGCGGCTCGGGACCGGATTGCCGCCCTGCCCGAGTTCACGGGTGTGAAGGTGACCGCGCTGTTGTTTGTCGCACAGGCGCTGTTGACCGCGGTCCAGCGGCATCCAATGATCAATTCCAGCTGGGCGGAAGCGGTCGGTGACGCACCCGCGCAGATCCTCATCCATGAGGATGTCAACCTCGGGATCGCGGTGGCCTCGCCCCGAGGGCTCGTGGTGCCGAACATCCCGCGGGCGCAGGGGATGGGGCTCGTCGCGCTCGGGCACGCCCTGCATGAACTGACCACGGCTGCCCGCGCTGGAAAAATCACACCTGATTCGCTACGCGGCGGAACCATCACAATTACCAATATCGGCGTGTTCGGAGTCGACATCGGAACGCCCATCCTCAACCCGCCGGAGGCCGCGATCCTCGCCCTTGGCGCCATCCGTCCGACGCCGTGGATACACAACGGAGAACTCGCCGTCCGGACGGTCGCGCAACTCGCCCTGACCTTCGACCACCGGATCGTCGACGGCGAGCTCGGCGCCAGGGTACTCGCGGACGTCGGCGCGATGCTCGCCGACCCAGCCGTGGCCCTGGCCTGGAGTTGACCAGTCTCCGCGGCACCCGCGGACCCGCGTTCTGGTGTCTGTGAGTAACGATTATGAGGCCATAGCGAGCACCCGCCGAGGTATCCACAAGACGGGACACAACAGACCAACCCGGGACATCAACCGGGACAAAGAGCACGGGATGGGGCGGACAACGGAGGAAGGAGCTCGCCTGGTACGGTTGCGCCTTGCTTACGGCTTCCGACACAGCTTCCGTACAAAGGGGTGAAACGCATGACGCGCGTGGAGGCACTGCAGGCCGCCGACGAATTTGTCGCCAAGGTCCTGACCTCCGCAGGCTCCAGCGGCCGTTTTAACGGACCTCTCAACCTCGCTGAACGCGTCGATCTGACGCTGCGGGTGGCGAGATTCCTGCTGGAGGGCCAGGGCACTTCCGAGGCCGACGACCTGCTCAAGCGGGACATGCGCAATGAGCTGGACCAGGCTTTCCCGCCGCTGCGTACGTCATGAAACGACCGGTGGTCCGAGGATCACCCCGCCGTGCCGCAACAGGCCGACAGCCGGTGAACGCGCGGCAGGCGTTCGGCCGCGTGCCGCTGCCGTCAGCTCCCGCGTGCCTCCGCCGGGCACGTCAGGGGCTGGGAGCCTGGTAGCGGCGGGCCGCCGGGGGCGCGATCCAGGCTCTGTCTCGCGCGCCCGACGGTTGCATGTGGTGACCATCGCCCCGCCCCGCCTCCGAACGACGCCCGAGCGGCGCCCGGTGTGGGGCAGCTGTCAGAACGCGTCCTCAGTCAGGTCCATCAAGTCAAGATCGGTAGCCTGGAGAACGCTGAGCCGAATCGACAGTTCGGGCAGCACGTTCGCGACGAACCACCGGGCTGTGGACACTTTGCCCTCGTAGAAGGCACGCTCCCTGGCTGCCGAGGCCTGTTGCGATCCGGTGAGCGCCGCTGTGGCCACCTCGGCCTGACGCAGCAGCAGCCAGCCGATCACAAGGTCGCCGACACTCATCAGCAGCCGCGTGGTGTTCAGACCCACCTTGTACACCTGCCTGGGATCCTGCGCGGTACCGGCGAGAAAACCGGTCAGCACATCGACCATGGACTGGACGTTCTCCAGCGCGGCAGCCAGGATCTCCCGTTCCCGGCGCAGTGCGCCGTCCCCCGCGCCGTCCTTGGCGAAGCTCTGGATCTCGGTGAACAACGCGCTGAGGGCCTGGCTGCGATCTCGCACGATCTTGCGGAAGAAGAAGTCCTGTCCCTGGATGGACGTGGTGCCCTCGTACAGGGTGTCAATCTTCGCGTCGCGGATGTACTGCTCGATCGGGTAATCCTGCAGGTAGCCAGAACCACCGAAAACCTGCAGGGACGTCGCCAGCAGTTCATAGGACCGCTCGGAGCCAACGCCCTTGACTATCGGCAGCAGCAGGTCGTTGAGCCGTCCGGCGAGGTCGTCCGGCGTGCCCGCGGCGTTCGCCACGGCAACCCTGTCCTGGACGGTGGCGGTGTACAGGACAAGCGCGCGCATGCCTTCCGCGTACGCCTTCTGCAACATGAGCATCCGCCGGACGTCCGGGTGATGAATGATCGTGACACGCTGTGCGGCCTTGTCCATGAGCTGCGTCAGATCAGCGCCCTGGACCCGGCTCCGCGCGAACTCCAGGGCGTTCAGATACCCCGTGGACAGTGTCGCGATGGCCTTGGTGCCCACCATCATGCGGGCGTACTCGATGACCTCGAACATCTGGGCGATGCCGTCGTGGACGTCCCCGACGAGCCAGCCGACCGCCGGGTGCTTCTCGCCGAAGCGCAGCTCACAGGTGGTGGATACCTTCAGCCCCATCTTCTTCTCGACGCCGGTGACGTAGACACCGTTGCGCTCGCCAGGTTCGCCGGTCACCGGGTCCACCAAGAACTTCGGGACCAGGAACATGGACAGTCCCTTGGTGCCCGGTCCGCTGCCCTCTGGCCGGGCAAGAGTGAGATGGAAGATGTTCTCCGGAACATCCCAGTCACCTGAAGTGATGAATCGTTTCACGCCCTCGATGTGCCAGGTGCCGTCGGCCTGTGCCAGCGCCCTGGTGCGGCCCGCACCCACGTCCGAACCCGCGTCGGGCTCGGTGAGCACCATCGTCCCGCCCCATTGCCGCTCGATTGCCTGGCGGGCGAACGTCCGCTGCGCGGCGTTGCCGAGCCCGTCGAGAATCCCGGCGAAGGTCGGACCGCTCATGTACATGAACGCTGCCGGGTTGGACCCGAGGATGAGCTCCGAAGCGGCCCAGACGACCGATGGCGGGGCACCCATACCGCCCAGGTGCGCCGGTACGAAAAGGCGCCACCACTCGCCGGCCATGAGGTCCACGTAGGACTTCTTGAACGCCTCTGGCAGCGTGACGGTGCCGGCGTCCGGGTCGAACACCGGTGGATTGCGGTCGGCCTCCGAGAAGGACTCGGCCAGCGGACCGGTAGCCAGCCTGTCGACCTCGACAAGCACGTCGTGGGCTGTCTGACGATCCATATCCGCGAACGGGCCGTGCTCCAGTGTCTGGTCCACGCCCAGTACCTCGAACAGGTTGAACTCGATGTCGCGGAGGTTGCTCTTGTAGTGCCCCATGGTGGTCTCCCCGGGAAGTGCCGGCTTCGGTTGTCACCGAGGGAACCGGCATGCTCCTACTGGCCAGTAACTAATACCCATGCTACTCGCTGGTAACCATCCATGGAACAAATACTGGAACAACGTGATAGCTGACAGAATGGCGCTAAAAAAGTTACTTTTAGTAATATTTGATCAATCTCCATGGCAGCATCCAACATTTTACTACTTTTCGCAAGCAAATGACTACCTAAAGTGCTGCCATTACGAAGCGTCGCTCCAGCGAGAGCTGCCATCAAGATCACGAATGCAGGCAACCAGACGCCCGTCCGCACCCTGGACGACCCCATCGCCATCAGTGCTGGCGTCGCACTCGGTACCCGGCACCGGCACAACCGGCCCCTGTGGCGGTGGCGGACTCGCCACCCCCCAACGCGGCTGGCCCGAATCCGCCTGTCCGCAGTAGAGAAGCAGCCCGTTCACGGCCTGCCGCGGAACGGAGTCGACGCTCGGAACACATGGTTCCCCGACGAACACAGCACGCATCCGCTCCGCTGGAACGGTCCGGGCTGGGACGTCCTGGCCTGGGCCTGGGGTGGCGGACCCTGGCGTACCCGGAGCGCCGCTGCCGGCTTCGCTCCCCACGTCGTTCGGGGATGTCCCGGGAACGGTCGCGGCACCCGGCCCCGCGGGATCCCCTGAGGTGGTCGGGCTGCCCCCAGACCGCGACGGATCGCTCTGGCCACCGGCGGGCGAGGCGGTGGCGGGTGGC
>NZ_CAKJTP010000113.1:0-8867 GCF_917627335.1 Protofrankia sp. CiT1
TGGCGAAGACGACGATGTCACTGCCGCCTGAGTCGGCCGCGAAGCGGGGCTTGGGGCCGACCTTGACCGTTGGTTGATCGTTGGATCCGTAGTTGAGGGTGATCTGCGCGGTCACACCGGCCAGCGCTCCTGGGATCTTGAGAGCATCCGCCCGGGTGTACAGCCGGGCCTCCACATTGACTGTGCACTGGAGACCCTCGTGCTGCTTGTTCACGCACGGGGGGCCGTTCGACCCGGGTTGTGGCGGCGCTGGCCGCACCAGCATCGCGGTGCGTGGTTTTTGGTCCCAATCCACGTGGGCTTCGATCGTGATCGGTGGGCCGCCCGGCGGGGCTGTCGCGACCACCGTCCACTCGCCGGGCATCGGACGGGTGATGTGCAGCTGTTCCCACACACCGTCCGGGCTGACGGTGCGCTCGAAGGTGGATCCGTCCGGAGCGGGTCTGCCGATAGCCACGAAATCGTCGCCGCGGCCGGGCTGGCGGAAGTGGAAAGCAAGCCGGGCCTCCCGTCGCACGAAGATCGTCGCGTCGGTCGCCGGCAGCGGGACCTGTACGGTCGCCTTTGCCCAGCACTGATTGAGTGGTGTGAGCGCGGCCACGGTCCGCGGCGTCGCGGTCAGGAGATCCTCCCCGGCACGCGACGTGTTCGCCGAGGGCGTGGCGGGCAGCTCGCACCGGCCCGCCCCCGGATAGCTGCTGCGGGCGATCTTGTCCAGGCTGGCGGTGTCCGCGGTGCCGAACCCGAGTGGCCACACCTCGATCTGTTTGTCCTTTAACTCGCCCGGGACGGCGTTGACGAGCTGGTCTCGGGCGTTCGTGGTCCGACGACCCCGGTCGCCGGGGCGGCCGGGGTCGTCATAGGCGACGACGTTGGGGACAAACTGCGGCCCGCCGGCGAGCAGCACCAGGACCCGCCGGGTACCGACGGCAGTATTGTCCGCCAGGTCCTTGCCGAAGAAGCGCAGCGCCCCGGCGATGTCGGCGTCGTTCCCCTCACTGGATGTCCGTCTGTGCAGGCTCGCGACGCAGTCCGCGATCGGCGAACCTGCAGTGGCCTGGCCGGTCGTGGGTGTGACGTGGCCTGCTTCTCGGAAGGGGCAGACCCGGTCGAAGGCGGATCTCCCCTCTGCCGGCGCGCTGCCGAAGCCGGATACCGCGACCTGGTACTCCCCGGGCGACGCGTGATCGCCTGCCAGTGCGGCCTCGGCGATCTTTTTGGCGGCTTCCGCCTCCATGAGGACTTGCGCGTCGGTGACGTTCACGGATTCGTCGACCAGGATCTGGACACGGACCGGGTGCGTCGACGGTTGAGCTACGGACGCGGTCGAAGTGGGAGATCTTGTTTGCGCTTTGACGGGAATAGCCAAGAGGGCGATCGAGAACGCGGCGCAGACCCCGACTAGCGCGCGCCCGAAGTGTGCCGTGGACAATTGGCTGGCCATCCCTAACCCCCGTCGGCAGCGGGCTCCGCCGGGCCGACAACTCGCCGCGGTGGAGACCGTACCGGACTACAGCCTTAGGGCCTGTCTGATAGATCTTCGATCGCGCGGATCGATGCCCAGAAGGCGCCCCGCCACGTTGTCGTCGTCACCGATAGAACACCGCTATCGACCGCCCCCCATCCACCGCTTCGCGCTGCACGGGGACCCCGCTGTCCTCCGCCTTGCGGACCGCCTTCTGGATCACCGCCCGCATCGACCAATATCCATCAGACAGGCCCTAGTCGACGGCCATCTTGCAATCCCCGCAATCGACGGAATTAACAGTGAGTGTTTGTACGGATGCTTGTCGTGCGTAAATCATCCTTGTGGGTCAGGCTGCCGCTCAGGCTGAACATCGTCAGACGCTGCCCAGCCAGGGATGCCCGATGAGAACCTACTCCGTAATCGGTGGGGCGTTGTCGACGGGTTGCGTGGCGCTCGGCCCAGACGTGCTGCCCGCACGGTTAAGAGCGCGGATAGTGTGGATGCTGTTCGGGTAAACGCTTGAACAATCGGACGCGGAGGATTCACTTGGTTCGGGAAATCCGATGCGCTCCGGTAGGATCATCCTTCACTATGGGCCACCACGCGGGGGGAGCGTCCATTGGCGGCGAAGCAGCCAGGCTTGAAGGAGTGGCGGGCATGGCCGCCGCATGTCCTGGCCATGCGTGGCATGGCCGGTATGCTGATCGTTGGCATGCTTGTGGCGGGGGTGGCCCTGCCCGCCCGTGGCCAGACGCAGCCGGGTGTTACGCCGAGTGCCGCCGCCTCGGGCGGCGCGTCCGCTCCGGGGGCCGCCAGTAATGATCTTCCTGCCCAGCCTGTTCGGATCGTGGTCCTCGTCGACGAGTCCGGCAGCCTTTCCGACCAGGATGTCGTCAACGAACGTAACGCCGCGTCCCTGATCGCGGTTGCTGACATCTCCGCCCGGTCGCAGGTGGCGGTTGTGGGCTTCGGGAGCTCCGACGGCCGGATCGGGCAGAGCGCGGTCAACCCGATCTGCCCGCTGACCACTGTCAGCGAGCCAGGCAACCAGCAGGAGCTGCTGCGCTGCGTCAGCACGCTGCACCGGCGGACCGCCGAGGAAGGTAACAACACCGACCACGTCGCCGCGCTCGACCAGGCTCTGCAGATCCTCGCCGCGCCTGATGACGCCGACCGCGCCAAGATGATTTTCTTGTTGACCGATGGGCGGCTTGACGTCTCTGGGAGCCCTCAGTACGGTCCCCCGGACGCTGCTGCCCGTAACACCGAAGCGCAGCGGCAGCTGATCGAAAAGATCAATGAGGCTCGTGACGGCAAGGTGCAGATCTGGCCGATCGGCTTCGGCAACGTCGACATGGCCTCCCTCGACGGCTACGCCACCGGCGGTTTTCAGGGGACCTGCAACCGCTCGAGCGATGCCAAGCCGCGGACGAACATCTACACGGCATCGAGTGATGTGATCAAAGCGTTGCTGCAGGCGTTCGCGTCGGCCCGTTGTGCCGGCCTCTCTGGCTACGCCCAGGACACCCTGGCCGGTGGAGACTCCGTTGAGCTGTCGGTCGACATCCCCGCCATCAGCACCGACGGGTCGATAGTGGTGCTGAAGGGCAGCGACAAGGTCAGGGTCACCTACCTCGACCCGCGCGGCGCTCAGGTCCCGCGCGAGAGCCCGGATTTCGACGGTTCGGTACTCCAGGCGACGACCGAGAACGCGACCGCCGAGTCGCTCCATGTCCGTAACCCGCGTCCAGGCCGCTGGAAGGTGCGCCTTGCCGCGCCCGCGGGGGTCGCCACATCCACCGTGGCGGCCTCGGCGATCTGGCAGGGCCGCCTGCGTTCCTCGATCGCGGTCACACCGCCCGCGCCCCAGGCCGGCCAGACCGTGGACGTCCGGGTACGCCTCCAGACCCGTGCCGACGCGGTCACCGACCCGGCTGAGCTGCGCACGCTGACGGTCCGCGCCGAGGCGTCCGGTGACGGCATGCCGTTGCGGAGCGTCCAGGTCGCTGATGACGGCAAGGGGCCCGACCGGCAGGCGAACGACGGCGAGTTCGCCGGTCAGGTCACCATCCCCAGTACCGCCACCGGCAACCTGGTCTTCGTCGGCCGGATCGACGCGACCGGCGTGGTGGGTGACGAGCGACCGTTCACCACCCGGACCGCCAAAGGGCCAGCCGCTGTCACCGGCGACATCAGCGTCGGCGGCGGCCGGGTCGCCCCTGGTGGCAATCTGCGTGGGAAACTCGTCATCAACACGGCGGACGGCCAGCCGCGCACGCTTGGCCTGCGCCTGGTCGACCTGGACCCGGGCACCCTGGCCGAGCTCAGCCCGGCGACGGTCGCGACCGGTGGCTCGGGACGGTCCGAACAGGAACTGACCGTCAGCTTCCGGGCCGGCACCAAGATCGGGCCGGCCAGCGGTGAGATCGATCTTGTCGATATGGCCGACCCCGCCACCGTTGTCGCGGTTGGTTTTTTCGTCGCGAACATCGGTTATCCGCCATCGCTGTTCCAGCGCCTGCTGTGGTTGTGGATCCTGCTGGCGGTGGCGGCGCTGGCCGCGCTGGTCTGGTGGCGGGGCCGGCGACGGGCCCGTCGCGCCCGTCGCGACGTCCGGGATCTCACCATGGTCCTGTACCGCAACAACACGGAGCTCTACAAACTCCGTGCGCCAGCAACACCGTCCACCCGGTTTCCCTTCGCGGTCCGTGACCCCCGGGGCAGGCTGGCGCGCCTCGACCTGGCCGACGGCCGGGAAGACGCCTATGAGGCTCGTCGCGGCGACAGCGGCGAGCTTGTCGTCAGGACGCCCGGCGGCACGACGATCACGCTGACGCGCGGCCGGCCCACACCGATCGGTGACGGGCTGGCGCTGGGCTTCCTCGACGCACGCACCGCGTCAGCCGGGGGGCAGCCGGGGGCTCGCGGGGGTGGCGGGAGCGGCGCCGGTCATGGCCGTTGGGCGGAACGCAACCGTTACCGGCCCGGCACGGACGCTGGGGGCCGCGTCCCCAGCGGCGCCGGCGCGGCATCGGACCGGACAGGCCGTGCCGGTGGGCCGGCGGCGGGCGGTTGGCGGGACAGATCCGGCGGGGATACCGGTTTCGGTCGGACACCGGGCGCGTCCCAGCGGGAGACCGGCCGCCGGGGCGGTCGTGGGGACACGGGGAGCAGCGATGACACTTCCTCGGGCGGCTACGGGACACGGTCGTGGGACAGCGCTGCCCGGCCTGGCCGCGGTGCGGTATCGGATGAGACCGCGGTCACCGGACCCCAGCCCGGTTCGTCCCAGCCCGGTTCGTCCCGACCAGGCTCGGCGTGGTCCGATGTTGATCGTTCCCGTGGCACCGCTGACACCGGCCTCTGGGACAGCGGGCGTCGGGCCGGCCGCGGGGAGCCCAACGCTGCCTCCCGCCAGCCCCGGGCCGAGGAACGCGGCGGGTACGACGCCGCGGGCGAGGGCGGGCACGGCGGGTACAACCCGGGCTCCCCGGATGGGCTGGATCTACATGACGAAATAACCCAGCCTGGTCGCGACGGTGGGCGCAGGCCCCGAGACCGCGACCACTTCGACGGCGATCCCGAGCGGGCATGAGAGCCGAGCCGCCCAGGGCAGTGGCGGCCGATTCCCGGCCCCACAGCTGTGGGCGATGTGACAAGGAAGCGAGCGAGTCCGCATGAACATTTACCAGCCGATGATGTTCGTCGGGCTGGGGGGCACCGGTTGCCTCATCGGAGCGGAGCTGGAACGCCGGCTTCGCAACGAGCTGTGCGGACCGGACGGCCGTGATCTGATCGGCCGGGTCCCCGGCCAGGGCTATCTGCCCTACCAGCTGCCGGCCTGCGTCCAGTTCGTGTACGCGGACCTGAACGAGAGCGAGCTCACCAAGCTCCGCGGCCGGGTGGTGCCGGGTGAGGAACACGAAGCCGCCGTCGCGCACACCCAGCACATCACCCATGAACTCGTTCCCCGTTTCGACACCTACCCCCAGGTCGCGCTGAGCCTGCGCACCAACGCACCCCGGTTCGTCCGCGGCTGGCTGCCGCCGCCCGCCGGGGAGCCCCGGGTCGCGCCGCTCGTCCGCGGTGCCGGGCAGCTGCCCACGGTCGGGCGGGCCGCGCTGTTCGAAACATTCCGCAACGGGCTGGAGCCGGCCCAGCAGCCGGTCGCGCGGGCGATCGGGATGATCGGCAACTCCGGCGATGAGCTCTCCCGGCTTGGTGGGCGGTTCGGCCAGACCTGTGATGTCTTCGTCGCGTTCTCTGTTGCCGGCGGAACCGGCGCGGGCATCTTCTACGACTACCTGTATCTGATCGGCGAGGCGTTCCAGCGCACCGACTACCGGGCGCAGATCTATCCGCTGGTACTGATGCCGTCCGCCTTCGAAGAGGGGATGGGCGGCGGGCGGCGGGCCCGCCTCAACGCGGGCCGGGCCCTGCTCGACCTGTTCCGGCTCGTGGATGACCAGAACGGATCGACCGCTGGCACCGAACTGACCGCCACCGGAACCAGCGGGACCCTTGGGGTGTTCTACCCGGGCCAGGAGAAGGCGACCGCGCTGCTGCCCGCGACGATCCAGACGGCTTTCCTGTTCAGCGGGAGCTACGGGGTCCGCCGTGATGACCTGCACCGTTCGATCGTGTCGCTGATGCTCTCCCTGGTCGGGACGGGCAAGAGCGATACCGACGGCGCGACGGTCGGTGACCGGCTCTACCAGTCGTTCGCTGACGACTTCATCAACCGGGGCGTGGAGCGGGAGGTCCCCGCGCCGTCCGGGATCGGGCTGCGGGGTGTGTCGACCAGCCTGGTCGCGTCGATGGACGTGCCGGTGGACGATCTTGCCGACATCGTCGCGTCCCGGCTGCTGGCGCGCGCGGTCGACGTGCTTGCCGGCATCGCGCCCGGAAGCGGGGAGGACAACGAGCCGGCGATCGAGGAGTTCATGGCCGCGGCGAATCTCGAACCGCTGCTCGCCAGCAGGCCGCTGCCGTTTACCGAGGTCACGGCCGTGCGTGGTGCCCAGGAGATCATCGGGGCGCTGCGAACCCGGGCTCGCGCGATGGAGGACAGCGTCCTCGCGCTCGAGGACCGGCTGCGGGCCGACGTCCCCGACATGGTTGCCACCTTCGACCCGACCAGGGCGATGGACGCGCTCCTCGGCCGGCTCGACCTGTTCCGGGTTCGCCGGGTCGTGCTCGGTGACAGCCGCCTGGACTACGACGAACAGCGCGGCGGCGTGGCCAGGCGGCTGGACGACTACCGGCGGGAACCGTTCGCGCCACCCGGGGTCGCCTTCAGCCCGCCGCAGCCTGTTGACGTCCGCGACCGCCGGCTGGGCCTGAGCAAACTGCGCTGGGGCGACCCGTATGTGCAGCAGACCCTGGCAACCCAGGACGACTGGTTCAGGTGGCGGGCACAGTCGGTGTGGAGCGCTGCCTGGATGGGCCAGGCGGCCCGGTGGGGGCGGATCTTCGAACGGGCACGCCAACAGCTCGGGGCGGTCACGGCCGCATTCGACGATCACGCGCAGAACGAGCCGGGGACGTTCGCCAAGCGAAGCGCCGAGCTGTACCGCAACCGGGTCGGCGTCACCTATCTGCTGCCCCCGGTGGACATGGAGGCCTTCTACCGGGGGGTGCTCGAGCGGTTCGTCCGGCGCGACCACAGCCGCAACACCGCGACCGAGGCGGATGTGCTCAGGTCCCTGCTCGGCGCCGACGGCTGGCGCCCGGCCTGGGCCGCGGCGATCGACCGCGGCCCGACCGCGGCTGTCGCGGTCGTCCGTGAGCGTCTCAAGCAGGAGGTCAAGAGGCTGTTCACGCAGGAAAGCGATGCCAGCGCGGACGCGCTCCTGCCGACGATGGCGAAGCTGCTCGCCGGTGCCGCGCGGCGTGAGGCCATGACGTCCGTCACCGACGAGGTCCGCCAGTTCCAGGCGAAGATCCACGGTTTGGTCCCGGCCAACTTCACCCCGCAGGGCTCCGGGGCGCTCAAGGTACTCATCTCCTACCCGGCGGGCGGCGCTGACCCGACGATCGAACGCTTCCTACGGGAGCAGATCCGGCTCCCCCGGGAGCCGAGCATGGTGGTCGAGTTCCGGCCGATCAACGCCGAGTCGATCGCGGTGGTGCTGTTCCGGACCTCCATGAGCATCACCGAGGTGCCCGAACTGCGGGAGATCCTGCACCACTGGTCCGACGCCCTCGGCAACGAACAGCCGCACGACTTCCTGAAATGGCGCCAGCGGGTCGGGTACGACTACGGCTGGCTGGCGACCACCGAGGAGCACCGGGTCCGCATCCTGCACCACCTGTTGTGCGCGATGTGGAACGGCAACATCCGCACCCGGGGCGGTGAGCGCGACTCACCGGCACAGGTGCGTGTGCAGCTCGCCGACGACGACGAGCACCAGGTGTCGATGACCCTGTCGCTGGCGCCGTTCGAGCCGGCGTCGTCGTGGGGCAGCCTGCTGCGGGCCTACGAGGACTGGACCCTCGCCGACGACGAGCAGATCAGGCGTGACTTCTGCGAGCAGCTCATGCGCACCCTTCCCGAAGGCGTGTCCGGCCGGGCGAAGCAGCCGAGCGAGCTTTTCCTGCGGATGCTCAGCCTCGCCAGGGAACAGGCGGTGCTGCTTGACGACATGCGCCGCGGGCTTCCCGCTGGCAGCCGGGGCTGGGCGGGTCAGCTGCACGGGTTCTGGACGAAGACGTTCAGCGCGGCCATGGAGATGCCGTTCGAGAATGTCTCGCTGCGCGCCCGCACCAACCTCGCCGAACTGTACGAACTGGTGGTACGCCGGCCCCGCGGCGTTGGCCCGCTGGCCGGTGGCGCACGGTCCGGGCCGGCCGAGGACGCCAGCCAGCGGGGGCCGGGCGGCTCCGGACCCGCTGAGGCGAGCTGGGAGGCGGGGGAACGCCGCGGCCGGGACGGCTATCAGCGGGCCGGCCGGCAGCACAGCGACGACAACCACGACGGCCGGCGGCCGGCCGAGCTGCGTAAGGATCTCGATGGCGGAGGGTTCCCGGGCAGCGGAGCCGGAAATCCCGGGGACGGCCACCGGAGCGTTGACTATCAGGCCGATGGTTATCAGATAGATGATTATGGGGCGGATGGCTACCAGGCCGACGATGAGGGCTGGTCGTGACTGACTCGACCCTGGCCCGGGCCACGCCGACGGTCGTCGAAATCGATCTCCGTACCCGGTACGCCGAAGTCATGGATGTCGAGCGCTTCTCCGACATCCAACGGGTCTTCATCCGGGATCTGGGGGTGGCGGAGAGCGACCCCGGCCGGGTGCTCCTGATCGACGACTCCCGGTCGCTCGTCGAGCATGCTCCGGGGCTTGAGCGGATCATCACAGCTCGATCGGTGAACCAGGTCGTCTGCCTGGTTGTC
>NZ_CAKJTP010000113.1:8999-13632 GCF_917627335.1 Protofrankia sp. CiT1
GGCCCGCCCAACGCCGAGTATGCGCAGCCGGCGCACGTTGATGGCCATGGTTACCCGACTGACCGCGGTGGCGCTGACCGCGGCGGAGATCCCGATCCGTATGCCGCCGATACCTACGACCACGACCGCCGGTACGTGGCTGACCATGGCCAGTCCGGCTACGGCGAATCCGGCTACGGCGAATGTGACACAGGAGAGCCCGGCTACGACGACGTCACTGTCGGCCATCCCGATATGGATGATCGTTCCTGGGTGGGCGGCGGCTATGGAGAGCGTCCGGGCAGGGGCGAGGCGGGCGGCGGACCGCCGCGTTCGGACCGCTCGAGCGAGTCGGTGCGGGCCGCGGCCAACCGTTCCGGCGGTGACCGCGGGCGCTACGGTAGCCGGCCCGGCCGAGGGGGTGGCGGCGCGGGCGCGGCCAGCTCCACCGGTGGATCATCCGTGGGTGCCTTCCACGCGGGCGGTTCCGGTCCACGCGGTGGAACCCGCTTCGACCCGGCGCGAATCGGGCTGGTGAAACCGTTCGTCCTCCGGGCGCCGGTAGCCACGCTGTGGGTGAGTGATGCCCGCGGAGTCGGCTGGGGCATGGGCCAGACCCAGCCGCAGTCTCTGCCGTCGTTCCTGGACGACGCCGACGACGGTCCGGTGCTGTCGGCGTTGCGGGACGCCCTGTGCCAGCATGAGGTCTTCGACGCCGTCGCCGAGAAGGTCGGCTCCATGGCGGACGCGACGGCCGCGCCCGGTCTGCGCGCGGTGGTCGGCAGGGTGGATGACGGAGTGCTCGCCGACGCCCAGCTACGGGCGCTCGATCAGTTACTCGCCCCGCATCTGGACGCCGATGGGGCGAGCGAGCCACCATCGGATCTTGTCACCGACCCGTTGCCCCTGTTACTCGGGATGAACGACCGCCGCGCGGATACCGTATTGCGGCCCGATGGCTTGATCAGTTCATCGTTGCAGGCCTGCGGGAGCCGGATCGCCGACGCCGCTGCCGCTGTAGCGGGCATGCGTGGCTGGCGGGTGCTGTTCACCGGCCGTCAGCCGGGGATGGCCGTCTGGTCAGCCATGCGACAGGCCGCGGCCCAGCTCGCCGAACTGCGGGAGAACCTGCGGGCCGAGTTCATCGAGATCGACGGCAGCCGCGGGCTCGACCAGGCCCGGCGTAACCACCTGGCTGAGCTGGGCGTGGTGACCAGCGAACCCGCCGGCACCGCTGCCCGGTCCGTAGTCAACAGCCTGCGCATCCTTACCGACAACGCGCTGGACAAGGGCCACTCCGTCGTCGAGGTCTCCCAGTGGCTCTCCGAGACCGCCCGGCGGCTGTACCCGCGGGGGAGCCGTGAGTACGTCGACGACCTGGACCGCATCTGCCCAGACGATATTCTCGACAATCTCGATAATCCGGACAGGCTGCGGTTGAGTCTCGCCGCGCCGTGGGTGCTCGGCCCGGTAGCTCTGTTCTGCTTCCTGGCCGCGCTGTGGTCGCCGCTCGTCGGTGTCGTCGGTGCCGTTGTCAGCCTCGTGCCGGCTCTGGCGATCGTCATGATTGTTGTGCTGGGTGGCTGGCTGCTGCTGAACGCACGCCAGGTCAGCCCGGACGAAGCGGGCGCGCTGGACTTCCTCGCGCTGCTGGCTGTCGCTCTGGTCGCGGCGGGCGGCGGTTGGTATCTGCAGTGGTCCGGCCGGCTGGGCATCATCCCCGCCTCGGTCCGGCCGGAACTCGCGGCTGTCGGGTTGGCCGGGCTGCTGCTGTGGCCGCTGCGGGTGTGGGTGTCCGCGGCACGGCGTTGGCAGCCGTGGCTCGGTGGCGCTGTTCTGGTGGTTGACGATCTCCGCGCTTTGGTCTGTCGGGTCGCGTTGTACGAATGGGCGCTCGCCGACAGCCGGCGGGACGCGCATGACGCCACGAACGCGCTGACTGGCGCGTTGCTGGACATACAGACAAAGCTGACCGACCATGCAATGCTTCTGCGCGGGCATCCCATCGGGGAGCAGCCGGACGCGGTGCCCGGGATCGATGTCGAGGTTGCGGTGTTACTGCGGGACCAGCGGGGGGAGATCGCCAGAGTCGTCCAGGAGGATCTGGTCGATCTGATCCAGACCGTGCTCCAGCGCTGCTGGAAGGATCTTGAGCGGGGTGCGCCGGACGCGCTGCCGAACTACGTGTCCGCGGAAGCCGAGCACCTCCTTGACGTCTACGCCGAACATCTTGCCCGCCGGGGCGTCCACGAGGCCCCACCGTTCGGCCGGCCGGGGGAGCGGCGTGCGGTGCTCGTCGACGCCGTCTGGACGGAGTCGCGCCGGGTCGCTGGCGTGCTGCGAGCCACCAGGCTCGACGTCGGCATCCAGCAACTGTGCGGGCCGGAGGAACTGAGCTACCTCGATGTCGCGCCGGA
This sequence comes from Protofrankia sp. CiT1, assembly GCF_917627335.1. Lineage (NCBI taxonomy): Bacteria > Bacillati > Actinomycetota > Actinomycetes > Frankiales > Frankiaceae > Protofrankia > Protofrankia sp. CiT1. The sequence goes on from NZ_CAKJTP010000113.1 coordinate 11,396, forward strand.
CCGCGCGGACCTGATCCGTTTCGCGCCGCGAGTGGTCAGGGCCGTGCTCGGCCGCGGTGCCGCCCGCGTGGCCCGCCATGCCGGCGGTTCTGATATCCCATTTCCCGGAAGCGACCTGGTCTGGACGACCGGCGGGCAGGTCGCCGGTGTGCTGCGCCTGGTCCGGCTGCGTTCCGGCGTGGTCGAGACGCCCGCGGAGGGCCGGCTGTGACACGTCCCGGTTCGACATCGGAGCCGCCGGATGGCGGACAGGCCAGACGCGAGGACGCCGGGTCCGCTGCCCGTGGCGGACGCCGGCCCGGCCGGGATGAGCCGGCCGGCGCCGACCGCCGGGGCACGAACGGTTCGTCACCGGGCGGGTTCCCTGCCGGCGGTGATCCGCGCAGGGAGCCGGCCACCGGACGGGCCGACAGCCTGACCGAACTCAGCTACATCACGACCTACGGCGAACGGGAGCAGCTTCGGATCCGGGCCGGCGAGTGGGAGGAACCCCGCCACCGCCGGCCCGGCGCGCCCCGCCCGCCGTCCCGCTCCGCGCCGTACCGTCGGCGCCGGGTGTCCAATCCGGACTCCAACCAGGAGTTCGTTCAGAAGGTGCTGCCCAAGGAGCAGGTGACCGCGGACAACTGCGAGATTCTCGATAACGAGATCCAGATCGGGCTGCACCTGCTGCGCACGATCGGCGAGGCCCGATACCCGGTGGAGCTGTCCAGACTGGTCGGCTATGACGCGGATACTGAGGAGCCGTTCATCCTGCTCGCCGAGCGAGGTGAGCAGGCCGGCCGGTTCCGGAAGATGCCGGCCACGAAGTACGAACAGTTCCAGGTCAGCCTGTTCCGGGCGCTGAGCATTCTGGAGGCCGCCAGGGTCGTGCACCGCAACATCACCCCTGGCACGGTCCGCTGGAACGACCCGCGGGTACAGATCACCGATTTCCAGCACGCCCGGCTCACCGGCGAGCCGGGCGGCTTGGCGCCGTCCCCCCAGTGGGCCGCGCCCGAGGCTCGGCACGGAGGTGTCCCCGCGGATCCCGCAGCGGATCTCTGGAGCGCCGGTTTGGTGATCGTCCATATGGTGGAAGGACCACGTCCGGCTGGCATCACCGGGCCGCCCGACCTGCGCAGCGCCAGTGGCAATCTGGACCGGACCCTGGACGGAGTCTTCCGGCCGACTCCCAAGGGCCGACCGTTGATCGAGGTAATCATGCAGGACCTGGGCGCAAAGCGCGAGTTCGTGTCCATCGACGCCTTTCCTGAACCGATCGAGGTCGACTCCCAGTTCCTCGAGGGGCGTCGGAGCTTCGCCGAACTGTCCAGGCGCAAGAGCCAGCCCGCTCCGGCCGGATCAGTCTTCGATTCCTACTCCGGTGACTACTCATGACCACAGACGAAGGCGCCTTCCGCGCCCCCAGGCACATGGTTCGGTGCCCGATCTGCCTGGACGAGTTCGTCTGGGACGAGGTGCACCAGCTGTATGAGCGGACCGAGGACCCGACGGAGCCGTATCGTCCACTGGAGATTCCGGCGACCGCGTCGGCTATCAAGCGTCATGATCGCGAACTTGACGCGTGGAAACGGTGCCCAGACACGGACAGCGAGCTGAAGCGGGAGGACGGCACCAGGATTCCGCACTATCTTCCAGTGGCCTACGGGAAGTACGGCCGCCCGCTGGTCGTCGGTTTCGTCGGTTTCCGAGGCAGCGGCAAGTCACACCTGCTTGCCTCAATGGTCGGCGAAATCGAGAATGGCAGGTTAGGTATGCTCGGCCTTCAGGTCGATCCGGTGGACGGAAACGTTCACAAGAAATATCTCGAAAAAATCGTCCGCCCGCTGTTCAACAGCGGTGAGGCACTGCAGAGCGACATCGCGGCCTTCTCCCCAGGCGGGGCCGAGTTCAAGGATGCGTTTCTGATCTCCAATCTCGACAGCCGTGTCACCCGTGCGGTGACGTTTTTTGACATCTCCGGGGAGCTACTGAGCGAACGTCGCCCGGAGACGCAGTTTATGTTGGCGGCGGACGCCCTGATTTTCGTTGTCGACCCGGACGTCGCGATCGGGGACGCGAACGCTGAAGCGGCCCGGTGGAACCGGCCGCTGCAACGGGACGACGCGTTCGCCATGGTTCTCCACCGCTTCCGTGATCAGGAGAGTGCGCGGGAGAAGCCGGTCGCCATCGCAATCACCAAATGTGATCGATGGCGGTTCGAACAGCCGGTCTCGTCCTGGTTGCGAAGGGAT